>JAOQAF010000073.1 GCA_025963735.1 Bacteroidota bacterium | reverse complement strand
CCATTAGTACTATAGTAAAAAGTATGGCTAAGGTCATGAAAAAACGGGGTAATTTCATCACCCTGTGTGTTTACAGGCGCGCCAAGGTTTTTAGCCTCACCAATAAATCCGTTTTCATTAATAGGTGCCATCCACAGATCCATTCCACCTTTACCTCCCGGCCTGTTGGATGAAAAATATAATATACGGCCATCGTTACTTACAAATGGTTGTTGCGATTTAAAGCCGGGTACATTTATATTAGTTCCTAATTTCATGGCTTCATAAAAACGGCCTTCGAGTGTGCGGGCCATATAAATAAAAGATTCGTTGCGGTTATTGTCGCTCCAGCGGGTAAATAGCATTACCTCCTCCGGAGTAAAAACCGCAGCGCCTTCGTGCAGGGAAGTATTTACCGGACGGCCAAAATTAACCGGTCTTTGCCAGATGGTATCATCAAGAGTTGTATAATACAGATCGCAGTAATATCTCGAGTCTTGTTTCTCAGGATCGGTAACCACACCACCTTTGCGGGCGCTTGTAAAAATTAATTTATTATTTCCCAAATAGTACATGGGTGCAAAACTGGTTGTACCCCTGTTAAAAACCAGGGTATCCATCATTTTAACTTTAATAAGTTTTCTTCCCTTTAATGTATCCAAAGCAAAGTAACACGAAGACTGCTTTTTTGAAGCCATTTTCATAAGAGAGTCGGAACCTGCACCTGAATTAGTATACTCATCAAAAACCTGTAATGCTTCCTGGTATTTTTTTAACGACATTAAAGACAATCCATAATAATAAGGGGCATCGGGATAAACTTTCCTGTCAACACATTTTTTAAATTGTTCGGCGGCATGTTTATAATCAAAATTCTGACGGTAACTCTGGGCCAAACGGTACATGATAAAGTCATATTTACTTCCGTTTTGTAAATTATCCTTTGCAAGGTTAGTACTGTCTTTACGTTTAGACACTTTCAGTTCAGGAACCTTAAAAAGAGATTTCATTTTAAGGTTAACCATTTGTGTTTCGTAAGGCAACACATAGCTTTTAAGAACCGTTGTATCATCAAGCACTTTAGCATAATAAACAGCTGCCGTTGCAAAATCTTTTTTTGCATAGGCATTATCTGCAAGCTCTATCCATATTTTTTTCGATTGTGAAAAACCCGCAGCAGCAATTAAAACAAATACTAACAGGAAAAATGATCTGACTTTAAACATATATAATTTCTATAATCTTGGACAATTTTTAACTTCTTGATTTTTACCTTTTTTACCAAGCCATGTTAATGATATTTCAAACGCTCCGCGTGTTTTTGTTGTACCCCTTAGTGAAGAAGTATTAAAATCATAACCCACCTTCATGATATAATTATCTTTCTTAAAGCCTATGTAACCAACACTCGCGTCGTTTACCCTGAAAACATAACCCGCCAGTGCGTAAAACTTTTCTCCCTTAAAATAATAACCTCCATCAAGCGCGTAAGTTTGCTGAACAATATTTGCCTGTTTATAAACCAATACCTTAGGAATAAAATATAATAATTCACTCACGTTCACTCTCACCCCGGCATGCCCGTATAACCTCATCGGCAAACGGTTGTTTCCACCAACAAAACTTTCTTTTGGCTGGGTAAGGTTAAAAGCGCTTAAACCAATAAAGGGATTTATACGCGATTGCTGTTTGGAGTAGAAGTATAATAAACCGGCGTTAACAGCTTCCTGAAACTGCACCTGACTGTTGAAATTTTCATTGTTACCCAGTCCTTTATCAAATGAGCCCCCGTCTTTTGTGCTCCACTGGTTATCAAAAGTAAATACCTGATATTCCATTCTCTTTTGAGTAAAGCCTGCCTGTAAACCCAGCGAAAGATTGTGAAACCTGTTTTTATCTAAAGGCACGGCATAAGCTACAGAACCAAGGGCCTGAAACACATTGTAATTTCCTATCCCGGCGCGCATATTGGTAACCTGACCACCGAAGCCCCATTTGCCTTTAGGCATATCAAAACTTACAAGCGCGGTTGTATACGGCTTATAAGCCACTGAATTCCATTGATTACGGTATTGCGCGTGCGCTCTCATTTTACCGTCTACCAAGCCTGTCATTGCAGGGTTTAAAAATAAAGGAGCAGCGTCATATAAACTCAGGTGAAAATCCTGGGCCTTTAATAAAGACATGGTTCCTAAACAAAGTACTATTAGATATCTTTTAAATTTTTTCATGCTTATCGGATTAAAGTAACATCACCATTCTTTTTAACCTGCCTGTTATTATACATATCGGCCTGTAAGGTCCACACATATACGCCAAGCGGTTGATCTACTCCGTCTTTTTTACCGTCCCAACCTGTTTTCTGGTCGGTGGTTTCAAACATTAAAACTCCCCAACTATCATAAACTCTAAACACCATCTTTTCAAAGGGACCGCCTTTTACAAACAGCAGATCGTTATTATTATCATTATTTGGTGTAAATGCAGTTGGTACCTGAGGTAATAAAGTTATTTCAATTGATTTACTTATTGTATCTGAACACCCGTTATTATCAAACACCGTTAGGGTAATTACAAAAATACCGGCGCCAGAATAACTGTGAATAGGCGCACTGGCGGTTGATGATCCCTCATCACCAAAAGCCCAGTACCAGTTGGTAATCGAATTGGTAGGCGTTGAAAAATCAGAAAAATAAACCGGCTCTTGGGCTACAGACGGGTTGTTGGTCATACCAAACTCGGCATTGGGGGCTGGATTAACAGTAACCAACTTGGTTAAGGTTGACTGACAAGAGTAATTGGAGGTTGCAGTAAGAGCCACATTGTAAGTTCCCTGGTTAGTATAAGTATGCACCGGATTTTTAACTGATACATTCGGGGTGCCATCACCAAATTGCCAGGTCCATGCCACAACATTTCCAACAGATACCCGTGATGAATCTCTGAAAATACTTCCTAATCCCTGACATGTATTATTAAAACTAAAATCAACCAAAGGCAACGGATAAATTGTTATGCGCTTACTCGTTGTATCAGGACATTGAAGTGGCGGATTAACCGCGTTATTAGTGCCAGTTACAGTAAACGTTACAATGTAGCTTCCTACATTGGTGTAGGTAAATATAGGATTGGAAGAACTTGAAACCGAGGTAGGACTTACCCCGAAGTTCCAGTTATAGGATAGGTTGGACGTTCCGTTTGGCAGAGAACCGTCGGTAAATACGACCGGAGAATCTTTACACCTTACAGGAGAAAAATTAAAATTGGCTTTAGGAGAAGGTTGGAAACCTACCGTAAATGTTTTGGAGGCCGAACAACTTCCTGTGGAGGCGGTAAGCGTTAAGACCACGCTGCCGTTAGATACATCGCTGCCGGAGGGCATATACTGGCCATTTAGCACGGTTGTACTCGCAGATATAGCTCCTGATAAAGGAGTGAAGGTTCCGTTACTTATCGAGTTCCAGATATAAGATGTTGCGCCTGTAATGGTAGGAGTTAAGGATATGGGCGTATTATTACATACAGTTGGACTTGAGGAACTGATCTGAATTACCGGGGCCTTTAAAATAATTAATTTAATTGTATCGGTTTCTGTTGGGCAAACTGTTCCTGTTGAACCCAACACAAAAGTAACATTCCCTGACAGCGTATCATTGGCACTCATAGTATAGGAAGCATTTGCCGGGGCAATTTGTGTAAAAACGCCAGTACCGTTTGGTGTGCTCCAGAATCCCTGGTTGGCGGAACCACTAACGGTTCCCGATAAAGGCACCACCAAAGAGGAGGCACAGATAGGCTGAACAGATGCCGCAGTTACCGAAGGTTTGGCAATAATATTTACCACCATATTATCCGTTACCGCGTTACAGTTTTGAATTTGATTGTTGGTAGAAACTAAAGTAAAGCTTAAAGAGGTTAAACTTAAATCACTGGCACTTAACACATAGGTTGCACTTGGGCTGGCACTGCCGGGTTGAAAAATACCTGTACCGTTAGTGTTCCATAAGCCTGTATTGGTAAAGCCTGTAACACTGCCATTCAGTGCAAGGGTTTGTGAATTAGTACACACATACGTACTTGGTCCGGCAGAAACCACAAGGGGGTTCACAAAACCAACCGTTAAACTTTTAGAGCTGTTTAAACACCCGGGTAAAGGTCCGGAAGTAGTTAAGGTAAGGGTGATGCTGTTGGCGGCCAGATCTGCGGCCGAAGGAGTGTAAGTGGTATTAACACCAGGACTGCCAAAAGCCCCGCCGTTACCACCACTCCAGGTTCCACCAAGCGCATTACTTACCGTGCCTGTTAATACAATGGGCTGAATGTTATTTTTACACATGGATGTACTACTTCCAATTACCAATTTTGGCCGCTGATTAACCGTTACCGTCATAGAATTGGTTTTAGGTGTACAGTTACCAGTTGACGTAAGAAAGAAATCAATGCTCGACAACAATGTGTCATTATTAGACAAAGTATAAATTGTTGAAATAGTATTAACAGTTGAAGTATACGGAGAAAAAGTACCCGTGCCGTTGGAGGTTGTCCAAATACCTGTGATTGCACCGCCTGAAACAGTTCCTGTTAAGGCTACCGTGGGAGACTGCCCCACGCATACCGGCGTTACAGTTGTTGTTTGTACAAATGTTTTTCTTAAAAAAGAGGACATGTAATGAAATAATGTTCCTGTGCTTGTTCCCCCATCTATTACGCCAAGAGCAAACACATCGGTGTTATTTCCAATAGTATAGGATCCTACAGGTAAAACTGCAGTGCTTTGCAGGTTTAACTGGGCGCCATAATATGGTCCGCCTACCAAAGTAGCGGTACCAGGTACCACGGTAAAGTCAGCTGCTGTAATAGGCACTGTAACAGATGACGTAGCATTATTTAAGGTAAAGGTGCTTTGAGCCCCGTTTTTACAAAGTATATTCAGATGGAAGTTTTGAGCCGTATTTCTTGAAAAAGCCACCAGGTTTGAGCCGGCGCAATTTAAAGGAGGTAATAAAGCCTCTCCGAGCTCACATCCATTTCCTGTTGCATGTAAACAATATACAGGCTTGGTGGCATTTACATAAGTAAGCGCCTGAGTGGTTTTATAAAAATAAGTGTCGCCTTTATTTACTAACGTGGTAGTAGTTACACCATCATTAATTGTAATCTGTGTAAAATTGTCGGTTGCAACAATATAAGCGCCGTCGGGCTCGGCAGCATTCATAAATCCTTTATTTAAAATATAATCTGTACCCACTATATCTACGGGAACAATCTGATCTCCCATTAAATCAAAACAACCCGTTACTCCTCTCACCGAATCATCGGCTACTGTTACTGAAATGGGTTTATCGGCAACAACTACCGAGCCTGAAAGATTATTACCTGCTATATTTGTGTTTTGAACCGCGTTTTCAATCGTATAGGCGCTTCCGTAATTAGTTAACAGCACACTATAGGTTACGTTTGCGGGATGACCAACAACATTACACTTTGGCGTAATCCATACAACTGTATTTGGCTGAGATGCAACAATATTAATTTGTTGTTTTGGCTGCGTTACAATTCCATCACCGTTTAAATCTCCACCCAATGTTTGGTTAAACCATTTTGTCTGGAACGGACAAACGAATTCCAAACCTAATCCATTTTGTCCTTTTAATGAAAATGTTTCGGGATTATAAAAACTTGGAGCTCTTGTTACCACATCATAAACAAGAGTAATGTTAGAAGTGGACGAAATATAAAAACCATAAGGAAGAACAGTATTTGCCGGCCTAACTTCCAGTGAATCAAAAGCCAGTTCGGAAGGCCCTGCTAATTTATCTCTCCAGAAAATATAATCAAAAGTTTGATTGGGTCCAAGAATTATAGTGGTATCGTATCTATTAGGACTGATTGCGGATGGCTGACGTAACCTTACAGTAGTACTTGCACTGTTAAAGCTTGAAATATGTAAAACATAATTGTCTTTCCAGTGGTGATCGGGTGTTACCCATGGGGCCGCAAACCAAAAAGCGGTATCAATCTGTGCAAACGATACTGACACTTTAAGAGTAAAAAATAACAGTACAACCAGGAATCTATTTCTTCTCTTCATTCTTTTTGTTTTTTAAATTTGATTTAATGCTATTATCAAGATTATTAAATTCTTCTTCATCAGCATCCGTAACTTTATCGCTTGCTGTTTTTTGTTTTTTGGAAGCAAAAGAAACAGTTAATAAAAGTTCGTGACTGCCGTTAGAATATTTTTGCAATGAAGTGAGCGCGTAGTCATAAGAATACGCGAAAGTTACAAGCTTACTTATGGTGCATCCAAACATACCACTGGCCGACGCTCCAAAACGGTAGTTACCGCCAATCCAGAACATGTTTTTATAAATGAGTCTTAAATTCGCTTCGAGTTGATAGGGTACAGGACTGTTGAACCTTGCTAGTAAAGCCGGCTGAATCACCCACTCTTTTTTCTTTTTATCAAGAGTAATATTCACTCCCGAAATAGCATAGTAATGCGGGGTTAAGCGCCCCATTGTATTTACCCACCGAATTTTTGCATTTGGAATTTGCTGGCCGCTGAATCCAAAAAAGAATTTTTTACTGTAAAGATAAAGCCCGGCATTAGCATCAAAGGCGTTGGCATTTAAAATATTCGACTTTAAAAATTCGTCATCCTTATCGTAAGGTTTTGCATTGTAAACCTTTACGTTGTAAGAAACTCCACCCATTGAAAGGCCAAACCCAAGGTTTACTTTTTTACCAAGCTTAACATGGTAACTGTAAGATCCGTAAAACGCTGTGCGTCCTATCAATCCGCTTCTGTCGTTTATTACCATACCACCCACTGCCATGTTGGGTTTCTTTTTAAAAGTTCCGTAAGCACTTACGATGGCTGTTTTAGGTGCGTCTTCAAACCCCGCCCATTGCTGACGGTAATTGGCGTTTATTTCAACACCTTTATATACCCCGGCATAGGCAGGATTATAAACGTATTGATTTAAAATAATATTACTGTATAAAGTCTGTTGTTGTGCTATTGAAACGCTGGCATACAAAAACAATACTGCTATAAAAATCTTAGTCCTCATAATTATTTTAATAATGTTACAGTTCCTTTAATCACCTTACTATCCTTAGGGTCGTGGAGCTGTATTGTGTAATAATAAGCGCCTACAGGCAAAGGGTTTCCTTTGTAACTTCCATCCCAGGCATTTGAATAGCCCGTGCTTTTAAACAACGACTCGCCCCACCGGTTAAATATTTCTATTTCGGCTGTAGGGTAAAACACATTTATAAAATCAAGACGCCAGAAATCATTTTTTCCATCGTTGTTCGGCGAAATAATGTTCGGGATCAATTGTGTTATTTCAGATACGATGTTGGAGATCCGCACCTGGGCCGTATATGTATTGGCGCAACCAAACTGATCGGTTATGGTTAAAGAAACAGTGTAGGTGCCGTTGCTTATATAAGTGGCAATAGGATTTTGTATGTTGCTGGTTGTTCCGTTACCAAAATCCCAGGTCCATGATACAGCGGCTTTTGAAGAATCAATGAACGCAATATTAGTTTCAAGAGATTGAGTATTGTTGTTGGTATATAAAAACTTGGCTTGTGGTTTTGGAGTGATATTAACCGATTGCGTAATAGTTGAAACGCAATTATTGGTTGAAGTTACAACGTGTGTTATATTGTATAATCCCTGTGATGGAAAAACAATGGCAGTGTCTTTGGATATTGAGAAACCAAATCCTCCGAAATCCCAATAATAACCGGTGGACGCGATGCTTCCCGGTGCCGGAATTGTTGATTGATCGGTAAAGGTTATTTGTTGGGCTGAACCACTGCAGGCCCTGCTGATGCTCATGCCCGCTACCGGCAGAACATGCACAATAACCGGCCTGCTGATCGTATCATAACACCCAAAGGTGCTGCTGATTACCAATTGCGCGGTAAATGTACCTGCGGTTGAGTATGTATGCACCGGACTAACCGTTGTTGAAGAAATACCATCACCAAAATTCCAATTATAGTTATTAATAGCCCCTAAACCGGATGTGTTAACTGATTGATCTGTAAAAATTGTATTTTGATTTAAACACACTGTATTCACAGTAAAATTGGCTGCCGGTTCTTGTCTGAAATCAATTCTTACCTGGTCAGATACCCCGTTACATATACCATTATTAGTGGTGGTAAAGGTTAACACAACAAAGCCAGCTGCAACCTCAGAAGCTGCGGCGGTGTAAGTTGGTGTGAGTGCAGTGTTTGATAAAGAATAAACACCTGCCCCTCCTGACCACATACCTGTATTGGTAGCTGTTCCTGTAATTACTGCATTTAAATTAACAACCGGATTATTTGTACAACTGTTTAAATCAACACCGGTGCTAACGGTTACAGGTTGTGTAAATATTACATTAACACTATCGCTAACCGCCTTGCATGGTGCACCTCCACTGCTGGTTAATTTTAAAGTAACTGTTCCTGAAAGAATATCAGATACACTTGGAATATAATTACAGATTAAAGACTGGTTATTGGGCGTAAAGTATCCCGTACCGGTAGTTGTCCATGTTCCGGAAGAAGTTGTAGGACCCGAAACCGTTCCGTTAAGAAATACATTGGCATTATTAGCGCAACGTACCAGGGGTTTTACATTGCTTGATTTTACAAGCGGAGCCTTATTAACAAAAACTTTCATGGTATCGGAAACCGCGTTACAACCTGCATTGTTCGTACTGGTTAAAACAATTTTAATACTTGTAAGTGCAGTATCTGTGTTTGAAAGATTATAGGTTGCTGTAAAATTATTAACGCTTGGAACAAAAGTACCGTTACCCGGCGCTATTACAGTCCAGAATCCCTGGTTGGTGGGACCGATTACATTTCCATTTAACTGAACCGTTGGATTATTTGAACAAACATTTACATCAAAGCCGCCGTTAACAATGGGCGCCTGTTTAACGGTAAGTTTAAATGTATCAGATTTGTTAGGACAAATGCCAGTTGACGATAAAATAAATTTAACCGGCTTAATATTAGTATCAACCGGATTAGGCGTGTAAACATTATTTGTTATCTGATTCGCCGGGCCGGAAAGAGTTCCAAAGCCATTGAAAGAATATACACCGGTATTGGGTCCGCCGCCTACCTGGCCGTTAAGGGTAAATGTAGTATTTGAACAAATGGTTGCGGTTGGCGCGGTATTAGCAAATACAAATGCGCTCGCTCCAAATTCAGAACCATAGGCATAGGCACTTCCACCAAGGGTACTTCCATTCTGGATACCCAGTGCAAATAAATCCTGTTTGTTTTTTAATACGTTATGTGATCCCACAGGAATTGCACCTACAGGATAGAATAAACGGGCGGCAACTAAATTTCCTCCGCTACCGGGCACTGTGGTAAAGCTTGCTCCAGATACAGGAACATTGGTGCCATTGGAAGTTAAGGTAAATGAATTCTGATTTCCGATGCGGGTAACCACATTTAGATTTAATGAATCGCTGCTTAATCTAATGAAAGAAGTAGTATAGGAACCGGCGCAATACGCTGGTGCAACCTGAGCCGCGCTTAACTTGCAGCCATATCCACTCGCGTGTAAAACATAAACGGGCTTATCAGATTTAATGTAGGTGATAGGATCTGTGATGCTTACCGAATAAGTCTCTCCGAAATTAATAAGCCAGTTAACCGTTGCCGTTGAATTGGTTATGGTTAAACTGCTTGAATTAACGGTGGCGAGGATATAAGCCACATCTGTAGAACCGGTATTACTTCTGAGAATAACATAATCTTTTCCAATCTGGTCGCTCGCCGTAATCTGGTCGGCATAACTGGAAACGCAGGCCCCGTTTGTTTGAACAATACCACTAACAGTAACTGCTATTGGCTTGTCTGCAGAAATAATAGAACCGGCAAGCTGGCTAGGGTTAACGGTATTTAAATCTCTCACCGAAAAAGTTTCGCCCTGTGAAAGACTTTTTGAAAAGGTAACATTTTTAGCCCTTCCTACGCAGGCAGCCCTTGGTGTAATTAAAATAGTGGTTATACCGGAGCCAATTGCAACCACATCAAAACCCACTCCGGCATCGGTATAGGTTACCGCTGTGGTTAATGAATTAGGCACAGGTGTGTAGAAATCAGTGCCAACAGACCTTTGCCCTTTCAGGCTAATCATTTCTTTGTTTGAACCTGCACCAATCGTATAATACACTGAAACATTGGCGTTAGAACTAATGTAAATACCTTTTGCACTTACAGAGTTAACCGGGGCGCTTTCAACAGCTGTAATAGAAGGAGTTAGGTTTAAAATCTGAGTGGTGGAAGCGCCAACGGTTAAAATGGCATTTACACCTGATGGATTTGCAGGCTGACGAACATAAACAGTGGCGGCCTGATTGTAGGTTTGCACGTGAAGCGTGATAGGAGAATCGCCAAGCGTGGCAGATATATCAGGGGCTACGAACCAAAAACTTGTATCAATCTGAGCATGAATTGTTAAAAACGAAACTGCAATAAATAAAAAGGAAAATAAATGTTTTCTCATATAAAATCTCACGTCCTGCCTTGAGGATCATTAATTTTACGAAATTAAAAAAATATTTTGAATATGACAGTTTTTAACAAAAAAATATCGGTAATTTACGGCTTCCATGCCTATTAACAGAGCCCATATTGAACCCTTTAAAAACCTGGAACTGCTGGCAAAAAAAGTGGTGGAGGGTTTTATAACGGGGCTGCATAAAAGTCCATTCCATGGCTTCTCGGTTGAGTTTGCAGAACACAGACTCTATAATACAGGCGAAAGTACACGACATATTGACTGGAAGTTATTTGCCAGAACTGAAAAATTATTTATTAAACGGTACGAGGAAGAAACTAACCTGAGATGTCAGATTGTTATTGACACTTCCTCCAGCATGCTTTTTCCCTTGGAAAGCGAAAATAATAAATTGCGGTTCAGCGTTTACGCGGCTGCGGCATTATGTGAAGTTTTAAAACAACAGCGGGATGCATATGGGTTAACCCTATTTCAGGATGAAATTAAAAAACATTTTCCGGTTAAGGGCAGCCCTTCACATCAAAAATTAATTTATAAAGCGCTTGAAGATTTGCTTGAACATAAAGACACTAATAAATCTACATCCGCGGCTTCGGCCTTAAACCAGGTGGCGGAAGTAATTCATCAGCGATCACTTGTAATTATATTCAGTGATATGTTTGAAGGTAATTCCAATAATGATGAATTATTTTCCGCACTTCAACATTTAAAATATAAAAAACATGAAGTTGTATTATTTCATGTAACCGACAAAACCAAAGAGCTGGAATTTGATTTTGATAACAGGCCCTATCATTTTATTGATCTTGAAACTCAGGAAGAAATTAAATTAAATCCCACTGAAATAAAAGCGCAGTATATTAAATCGGTTAACCAATTTCATGAGGAACTGAAAATTAAATGCAATCAGTACAGGATAGACCTGGTTGATGCGGATATTAACGGAGGTTTCGATAATATACTCTACACTTACCTAGTGAAAAGAAGCATGATGATAAAATAATACTGTCATTACTTATTCACCCCAAAAAATCTTTTTCAATAAACCCTAGGCCTGCGCTGTAGGGCCGCCAAAGTTCATTGGAAAAGGCGTGTCAAAATCTTTAATTTTTCCGTGCTGCTGTTCGAATTTGGCAATGTTATCCGCCAGCGCTTTTGCAAGACGTTTGGCGTGTTGCGGCGTTAGTAAAATTCTTGATTTAACGCGTGCCTTTGGAACTCCGGGCATAATTTTTACAAAATCTATTACAAATTCACTTTGCGAATGTGTGATGATGGCAAGGTTTGAATAAATGCCTTCCGCTATTTCTTCGCTGAGTTCTATATCTAAATGTGGTTGGTTCTGATTATTGTTATTCTCTTCCATTATAATTTGTTTTATATTTTTTAAAACTGATTCGCTTATTTATAAATCCTTGACGAATTCATAATTTCTTTCATCTGGTCAGATAGTTTTTTAGCTTCTGCCGCGGCCTTCACATCAAAATCTTTTTCACTCGAAGCATATATAATTCCTCTGCTTGAATTTACAAGCAATCCAACATCTTTATTAAGTCCGTATTTACAAACTTCCGCCAGACTTCCTCCCTGGGCGCCTACCCCTGGTACCAAAAGAAAATGATCCGGAACAACTTTTCGCACCTCGGCAAGCATATTAGGTTTGGTGGCCCCGACAACAAACATCATATTGCCCTCATTGCCCCATCTGGCGCACTTTTCAATAACATGTAAATAAAGATCTTTATTATCAATTTTTAAGAGTTGAAAATCCGACGAACCCTCATTGCTTGTTAAGCCTAAAACTATAGCCCATTTATTTTCAAACTGAAGAAAAGGTTTTACAGAATCAATACCCATGTAAGGCGCAACTGTAATGGCATCGGCCTCAAGTCGCTCAAAAAAAGCATGGGCGTACATAGTGCTTGTATTGCCAATATCGCCGCGCTTTGCATCAGCTATTAAAAAATGATCGGGGAAATTTCTTTTAATATACTTAATGGTTTTCTCAAGGCTTTCCATACCGCTTAAACCATAGGCTTCATAAAAAGCGTTGTTTGGTTTAAACGCCACACAATAGGGTGCAGTGGCTTCTATTATTTGTTTATTGAAAGTATAAATAGGATCTTCTTCCTCCTCCATTAAATAAGCCGGTATCTTAGTCATATCCGGATCCAGACCAACACATAAAAATGATTGTTTCGCCTTAATTTGTTTTATAAGTTCTGCTCTGTTCATTTTAACTTGTTAATCTGTTTAAACAATTTTCAATCAATACATCCACACTCTTTTTATAATCTGACGTAAATTCTTTTCTTACACGGTTTGCAATTATCACACAAACCGTAAGACAATTATGACCCAGCAGTTTTCCTAATCCGTACAATGCGGAAGTTTCCATTTCAAAATTCGTAATGCGCTGATCGTTTAATCGAAAGGAAGTTAAAAGCTCATTAAGGTTGGTTGCAGCCGCCTTAAGTCTTATTTCCCTACCCTGCGGTCCGTAAAACCCCGGCGCTGTTGCCGTAATACCTACATGATTTCCTTCGGAGAACTTTTTAAGAAGAACATTGCTTGCCTTTACACAATAAGGATAAGGCAAGTTTTTTAACCAAGAGGTATGTTTAATAAAAGCTTCGCTGATATCATCTTCATTAATGGATTTCCAGTCGGCATAAAAATTCAATAAACCATCCAGACCGAGGCCATGAGAGCTAACTACCAAACCGTTTACAGGAATATCGGCCTGCAGGGCCCCGCTTGTACCCAGCCGAATGATGTTTAATTTACGTAAGCCTGAATTCAATTCTCTTTTTTCGGGATTGATATTAACCGCGGCATCTAATTCATTTAAAACAATGTCAATATTGTCGGTGCCAATGCCGGTGCTTAATACAGTGATTCTTTTACCATTAAACATGCCGGTATGTGTTACAAACTCACGATGTTCGGTTTTAAAATCCACTTTACTGAAAAAAGCTGAAATCTGTGCCACCCTATGTTGATCGCCAACAACAATCACATCGTCGGCAATGTCTTCCGCTTTTAAGTTAATATGGTAAACGCGGTTATCCTTTGTAAGAATAAGTTCCGTTTCAGGAAATTGATGCATGTAATAAATCCTTTAAAATATAACCTTATAAACTATGATCTTGATTTACAAAGTTACGCTCTTTTTTTGTTGAATAAACTAATATTTCCAATGGCATCCAATACTCTTTTAAAAACATCGAAGTATAGGGTTATCATCAGAACAAAACTCATGAGCCAGATGACGCAGATATTGAAACTAAATGTGGAATAATATCTTCCAAGGAAATTTTTACGCGGAGCGAAGAAATGCGCGCTTCCTATTTTAGATTCAGTAGGATCAGCAAAAATGGGATCAATGGTTTGAATAAATCTTCCGTCTTTTTCAAGACAGGCCTCGCTTCCAAAATCATTGGCATTGGTAACCAGGCGCGACAAGCTTTCATTTTCGTACTGATCTTTGAAGTCAACGAATGCCTGATTTCCGCCAAGTTCATCCTGCATTTTATGTGTAATTTTATCTTTCAGCTCTCTCGCTTTCTTGTCAACAGATTGGTAATAACGTTTTAATTCGGTGAGATAATCTTTAACCCCGGCCGAAACAGCGGCAGTGTATTTTTCTACAGTTATATCATTAACCACCGGACACTTTACTCGTCCTTTATTACTGAGCGTTTCGGTTAGAATACCGTTTCTTAAAATATCAATATCTGCTTTTAACTCCGACGGTTTTTTTCCTTCTTTCAGATTTTTATCAATTTTAATTCTTTTGTTGTCAACCTTCACATTCCAGTAATTGTTTTTGTAATTGGCAACACTCAGGCTTTTATCCACCTGATAAAATCTTTTTCCGAATGCATTTTCTTTATACTGATCAACCGCAAGAGCTTCAAAAGCCCAGCGGCTTGCCATTGCCTCTCCATAAATAGAAACGCCTCCTTCTTTTGCAACAAGAGGATTTAATTTATCAAACTTAACAACTACACCGGCCAATAATAACTGAGGTATAATTAAAAACGGAATTAAAATATAAATAGTAACGGCGCTGTTAAAAGCCGAAGAAATATTTAAACCCAGCATGTTGGCAAAACATGAAGCACTGAACAACACTAACCAGTAATCAACGAACAAACCTTTAACGCCCATGATCAGGTTTCCAACAATAATAAAAGTTAACGTTTGAATAGCCGACAGTGTAAACATGATAATGATTTTACTCCATAGATAACTTCCAAGACTTAAGTTTAAAAATGATTCACGTTTTCTGATCTTACGGTCGCGAATGATCTCTTCGGCACTAACTGTTAGTCCAACAAACAAAGCCACAACAACCGACATAAACATATAGGCTGTCATGTTGGAGTTTTGATTGAAAATGTATCCCTTGGAAGTTTCATCATCGGTATTATAATACCTTACAAGAAAAGCGAGAATGAATGCAAGGAACGGAGCTTCGAGGAAACTGATAAGCATGTATTGAGTATTGGTAAGCTTACTCTTTACGTCGCGCGTGATAAACACTTTAAACTGCTTTAATACATTTGGGATTTTAAAAATACTTGCCGGAATTTCTGTATGTTTTTTTTCAGCGTGAATGTTGCTTTCAATTAATTCTTTATAATGAACATTCCATTCAGCCGGCTTCACCTTCCTTGTATACGTTAAATTTCCGTATTCGTCCAATACCTTGCTTTCAATGATATTAAATATTTGTTCGGGGTTTACGTTACCGCAATTCCAGCATTCAGATTCTTCAGCATTAACGTGATTAACCAAACGTTTAAAATAACTCACCGCATCAACCGGGTTTCCGTAATAAATAGGATAACCGCCCACATCAAGAATCATTAATTTATCAAACATTTTATAAATATCTGATGATGGCTGATGTATAACCACAAATATAAGTTTGCCTTTTAACGCCAGTTCCTTTAAAAGATCCATAATGTTTTCAGAGTCGCGGGAAGAAAGACCCGAAGTAGGTTCATCTACAAATAAAACACTTGGCTGACGGATTAATTCCAAACCAATATTTAAACGTTTACGCTGGCCGCCCGAAATTGTTTTTTCAAGAGGAGATCCAACCTTAAGCATGCGGGTTTCGCTCAAACCTAAATCGGCAAGAAGGTCGTTGCAACGTTTGCTTATTTCTTCATCGGTTAAATTTCCAAAACACAACTTTGCGTTATAAAATAAATTCTGATAAACCGTTAGTTCTTCAATTAAAAGGTCATCCTGACTTACATGCCCTATAACACCTTTAATTTGTTCTTTTTCTGTATGAATATTTTTACCGTTAATTTTAACAGCTCCTCCTGAAGGAGTTTCCATGCTGTTTAAAACGTTGAGTAAGGTGGACTTTCCGGCACCGGAACCACCCATGATTCCAATTAGTTTACCGCTGTCTTCATTAATATTCACATCACGCAAGCCAAGCTTGCCGCCCGGAAATTTGTATTCAAGGTTTTTAACTTCAAATGTTATTTTAGCCTGCGATTCATCACTTAAAAAACGACTTATAACATCGCTGTAATAAATCGGTTTTATTTTACTTGAACGGATAGAAGATCCCGGAGTGAAAATATGAACACGTTCTTTTGAAATGCCCTGTCCGTTTAAAATTAACTCAAGATTGCCATAAATGCGAAGCACGTACATGCCAACGCTTTGTATTTGCAGGATGCGAATGTCCTGAGTGATAGTTTCGCTGTAAATATGTTTGGTGTGATTCTCGTATCCTTTTTCTTTATTATTAATTACAAGAAGGTTCGGAGAATCGGGAATTACTTCAGATTTATCTTCAATAAATGATTTTAATGCCTGAAACTCTTCAAGCGGAATATTAAATGACTCAGCCACCGTAATAACAAATTCATATTCCTGTTCCGAGATTTCGTTACTGGAATAAATAAATTCGAGCAAACGCAGCAACACAATTACTTTTTGTGGCTGTTCAAGTTCCTGATTAATCTGATTACAGATTTTTAAAACTTTTACTGAATTTACAGAGGTGCGTTTAGCGGCTCCTTCTTTCTTTTTTCCGGCCTGCTGATGTGATTCAAGATACTCATCAAAAATGGCAAGATAAGTTTGCACCTGCTCCTGGCTTAATTGCTGCTTTAAAAAAGATTGTACGATTTGCCTTCCTGTGTTATTAATTCCGTCGACCTTTGCAATAATTGCAAACATCTGCATCAGGGCTCTAAGTATTCGTTCACTCATAGTTTTCTTTTATTTTTTGGGGGAAATTGCGTCGTAAAAACATTTTGCCATTTGTTTTATCAGTTCGCAGTCTTGCTTTGTAAATATTGTTTCGGCTTTATTAAAAACAATGGAAGTAACTCCATCCTGTCTTAGGGTGCCTATATAATTTTTATAGATTTCTATCAGATAAAAACCTGAATATTTATCACGCCTGTATTGGGTTGTTTCTTTAGCATAAAAACTTTTTGTACCCGATTTAATTTCAAGCAAATCAATCCTGTTAAAATATAAATTTTCAAACACAATAAATTTTAGATAATATTTACCCGCTTCAGTTTTAATAATTTGAACCACGGTTTTATTTTTAAATGTGGTTTGCAACATCTCGGCAGTTACTACTTTATTTTCTTTAGCAACAGTAAGCGTATCTTTAATAAAGGTACACTCACTTTGAGCAATTGAAATTGCCGAAACAAACAGGAATATGATAAAAAAAATGCGCTTCATTTGTTAAGCAATCTAATATACAAAAAAAGGATAAAGCTGAACTTTATCCTTTAATTTTTTCATATAATGAAATGCGTCTGTTAAATACTATTTTTGCTTGAAACCAATAAGAATAACCGCGCAGCCCGACCCGGGATTTCTGTTAGCGTCTAACTGGGCTTCGATAATAGTTTCAAGAGTGGACTTTACTTTGAAATCCCAATAAGGAGCATTTTTTTGTTTACGGTTAGTAAATAATAAATTGCGTTCCTGATCATAGATATTAAAAACTAAATTACCATCGGAAGTACCGCTGCATGCAGCAATACGATAAGTAGTCTCGCCAAAAAAAGTGGAATGAAATTCTGCAGTTTCTTCTGAATTTAAAAGTAAGGCGCGGTATTGCTGTCCGTCGGAAATGAAGGTAGAAATAATATGTTTGGCGCAGATATTGGCAATAGTATCACATTGCGCGTTGGCCTTGTTAAGAAAGGAGGAGGCGGCAACAATTGATAAAATAAAAACAAATTTCTTCATATTTTATTATGATTAGTATTAATTAGGATTGAGTGGTATTAACTATTTTATTTCTTATCGCGGTAATCTTGTCGCTTATTTTAATGATCTGTTCATCTGTAACAACCACTTCAGTGGTGCTGTTAATATATGTCATTTTTTTAGCTGTATCATCCTTAGGCGCGGCAAAAGTATATTTAAACTGAATGGTTTCGTAAATTTTGGAAAGTTCAGTTAATTGTGCAGTTAAATCAACTACTTCCTGGGTTTTATTATTACCTAAAATTTTTATTAAACTTCCAAGAGCTTGTCTTTGCTCGGCAATTCGGTATTTAATATCATTATTAGGTTTTTGTTTATAGGCTGAAATAGAGAAATGCATACTTTCAATCCATCCACCGGCTAAAATAAGACTGCTCACATCAGTACGCTGATTATTCTTAAGATAAGCATCGCTTCCGCGGTATGCAATACCCACCAACACCATCATACTATCTTTATTGGTTACATTCTTTTGAATCCTTTCCATTGTAGATGCATCGAAAGCCGCTGAAATTCCAAGCTTATCGGCCAGTTGCTTAACCGAAGCTAAATAACCCAATGCATCCTGGGTTTGGTTGTATAAGGATACGTATCCAAGATCAGCGCCGTAAATACCAAGGTTAAGTGACCTGGCGTAATCAGTTGAAAAAGTATTTACCTTATTGGAGGCGTTTAAAACGGCCTTATCATAAGTAATACCGCTTTTTTGAATTAAAAGAGCAGTTTGTATAGGAGAGGGAACGCTGAATAATTCTCCGCCTACGTTTAACACAGAAGCTTTCACAGTATCAACCGCTTCCACGATATCATCTTTTGAATCATCTTTTTTAGGATCTCCGCACGAAGCAAAAATACCGGCTGTTACTACACCGAAAACTAAGGGTGCAAGAATTTTTTTGTTTAGCATTTTTCTATAAATATTCATCGACAAATTAATGTTTTTGAAGGATTAAATCGCCGCAAGTAAACAAAAAATACTGAAATGCACAAATAAAACTTTGACACATTTTCGCTTTCCGTGCTTAAGGCCTTTTTGAACTTAGTTATTATCTCCTCCGAAATAACTTTCTTCAATAATATCGGCATTATATGCCACGTCATATATTACCTCGTTCAAAATAGTTTCGTTGGTTAGTTCCACCGGTTGTACGGCCTGCACAATTACCGTTTCGCATGGTGAACCATCCGCCCTTTTATCGGTAGTAATGGTAACCTGGGCATATGTTCCGTAACCACTTTCCTTTATAATTTTATAATGGTTAAGATTCGGGTTGTATTCGCCACACCTGCTGTTCATATAAACAACGTCCTTGCCAAAATGCCGGCCGGCAATTATCCATATATACACAAATTGATAGCGCCAGGAATCATCTTTCATTTTTAAAGCCACATCCATTCTGAAAATACCCGGAGTGATTTCCTCCATTTTATATTTCCACTTTTCGGCAATATTGGTGACAGCAGTTTTTAAATCAAACATACAATACAGTTTAAAATTTAGTTTCCAAATTTAAAATAAAAAAACAACCAACCAAAACTTAAAAAAGTTCTATGAATCAAAGAAACAAATAAGCCGCAATACCATCAGCCTGCAATTTACCCGCCTTGTTTAGAGTGAAAACACCGGAGTTTTCTATTATGAAATTATTTTTCTTCCGTATTAGTTTTTTAAAATGATCAGCAACAGAAAAACCAAACTGTGCTTCTATTTCTTTGCTATCACATCCCCATATGGTTCTTAAACGGGTTAATACATATTCATTATATTTTTCTTTCAGACTTAACGACTCGACTTCAAAAAAGGCTTTGCCTGTTTTTAAACGTTCTGAATAAAGCGAATTGTTTTTAATGTTCCATTGACGGCTGTTACCATTAAAGGAGTGGGCTGAGGGGCCAAGGCCCAGATAATGTTCACCTAACCAGTAATTAGTGTTATGTACGGCAAAATAATTCTTCTTCCCAAAATTTGAAATTTCATACTGAATAAATTCATTGTCAGCAAGCATCTCCAGCATTAATAAAAACTGTGAACTGCTAAGTTCATCGTTTACAGCGGGCTCATTTCCTTTACTGAGCTTTGTTCCGAGTACGGTTTTATTTTCAATGGTTAAATTGTAGGAGGAGATATGCCGGGTTGAAAGATCAAGGGCCTGTAACAAGGTTTTTTCCCAGGAAAGCAACGTTTGAAATTTACTGCCATATATAAGGTCAATTGAAATATTTTCGAATCCTTTATCCTGAGCCATTTTAACCGAATTAACCGATTCAACGGCAGAATGCGCGCGGTTCATCCATTTCAGTTCCTCTTCATTAAAGCTTTGGAGTCCGATGCTTAAACGGTTTATACCTTCTCTGCCCCACTCCTCTAATTTTATTTTATTAATATCATCGGGATTAGCTTCCAGTGTAATTTCAATATCTTTATTAAAACTAAAACCGGCGCGTAAACGTTCCATTATCATGGCCAGTTCAGTATTCGTAAGAAGGCTCGGAGTTCCGCCTCCGAAATATATACTTTTAAGGTTTTTATCGATAAGATATTCCTTTCTTACTTCTATTTCTTTAAGAATGGAATTTACAACATCCCCTTTATTATTTAACCGTGTACTGAAATGAAAATCGCAATAATTACAAGCTTGTTTACAAAAAGGAATGTGAAGATATATGCCTGACATTAAAAATTTTTGATGAAAATACCTTAGAATTTAATTAACAAAGCGTGTGGCTGAAATACAAAAACACAATTTTAATAAATATAAGTAAAAAATTTATTTTTTTTTCTCTTTATAATAAAAACTCCTATATTAGCAGCATATTAACCCTAAATTAAAGTATGAAACACAATACTAGACTTACTTTAACAGCTTTAGCCACTGTTATTTTAATGGCTTCCGGATTTTCACAAAAACTATTAAAAAAAGCCGATGCGAGCTTCGAAGCCCGCCAGTATTTTAATGCTTTAAACATGTATAAGCAGGTGTATGGTCAGGCTTCAAAAGAGAAGAAACCAATGATCCTTTACAAATCAGGTATTGCTTGTCAGGAAATTAACGATTACAAAGGTGCTGAAACATACTATCAGAAAGCGATCGCTTCTAATTTTGATGATCCTACAGTTTATTTACGTTTGGCTGAAGTTTTAAAAGTTCAGCAAAAATATCCTGAAGCGATTGTAGAATATAACAACTACAAATCAAAAGGCGGCGACAGTAAAAAAGGAGATTTAGGCGTAAAATCGTGTGAACTTGCACAACAGTGGAAAGATGCTCCTCAACGTTACAAAATTGAGAACATGTCCTTAATCAACTCAAAAGAAAGCGATTACGCTCCGAGCTACAGCGACAAAAAATATCAGACATTAATTTTTACATCCCGCAGAGAGGGAGCATTAGGTTCTCAGGAAATTAACCTTGGCACAAATCACTCAGATGTATATGAAACAAAATTAGATAAAAACGGAAAATGGTCTACTCCTGTTCTTTTACCACCTGCAATTTCTTCTCCTGTTAATGAAGGCCGCGGATGGGTAAGTAAAAAAGGAGATATGATTTTCTTTACCCGTTGCCCTGAAGAAAAAAACAAACAAAACAAATGTGCTTTGTTCATGGCTAAAAAACAAGGCAGTACCTGGGGCGAAGCACAACGTTTACCTTTTAATAATGATACCGTTCAATTTGGTCATCCTTCACTTTCAGCGGACGGAAAAACTTTATATTTTACTTCAAAAATGAGTGGCGGTTATGGCGGCGCTGATATCTGGAGCTGTTCATTTGATGCGAAAGCGAACACCTGGGGTCAGCCGGTTAATGCGGGGCCAAGCGTAAATACTGAAGGAGATGAAATGTATCCAACCATTTCCGACGATAATAAAAAATTATACTTCTCATCAAACTATCACCCGGGAATGGGTGGTATGGATATTTTTGTTGCAGAAGCAGGAGCCGATGGTAAATTCACCAAGCCGGTTGAAAACCTTAAATATCCTCTTAATTCTTCAGCCGATGATTTTGGAATTGTTTATGAAGGAAAAAAACAAAAAGGATATTTTACCAGTAACCGCGAAGGCGGAAAAGGAAGCGATGATATCTGGTCATTTAATTTACCTCCTTTAGTTTTTAACCTGAAAGGTGTTGTATTAAGCGAAGGAAATACTAATACCGGTAAAGGTAAGGGAGAAAACGTTGAAGGGGTTAAGGTAAAAATTATAGGTTCTGACGGATCTATAAACGAATTCACAACCGCAAAAGACGGTACTTATAAATTAGATAAATTAAAAGAGAAAGTAACTTACACCGTTTCAACTGAAACCAGTAAAAACTCTAAATCACCTTCATTTCCAAAAGATGGTTATTTAGCTAATAAAGATCAAAGAATCATTTCAACAATTGGGAAAGATGAGTCTACTAATTTTACGGCAGACTTTATGGTAAAGCCCGTTATACCTGATTTAAGAATGCCTGAAATTCAGTATGAATTAGGAAGCGCCGCGCTTAAACCGGAGTCTAAAGATTCACTTAATTACCTGTACAATATTTTAAAGGATAACCCAACAATTATTGTTGAGTTAAACTCTCACACTGATACACGTGGTAAGGCCGTTAGTAACATGACTTTATCAACTGCCCGCGCGCAATCTTGTGTTGATTATCTTGTAAAAGAAAAGGGAATTCCTGCAGCACGCTTAACAGCTAAAGGTTTAGGTATGACTCAGCCCCTGGTTTCTGATGCTACTATTAAGGCAGCTAAATCTAAAGAAGAAAAAGAAGCTTTACACCAGAAGAATCGCAGAACAACCTTCAAAATATTAAGTTTTGATTATGTTGATCCTAACGCTCCAAAAAATCCGGGTGTTCCAAAAGGTAATGATACCAAAAAAGAAACGGAAGACGGAGAAGAAGAATAATTAATCGTTTACTATTTTAAAACCCGGTCCCAATAATACAGGCCGGGTTTTTTTATTTAAAATAAAATTTATGAAAACAACTTTTAATATTATTATTAGCCTGCTTATAGTCACATCGTTGTATGGTCAGAAAAGTTGCTGTTCAAAATCCTTAGCCGGCGAAACGTTTGCGCAACTTACAAATGACAAAAATTTTATTGCAGCGCATCTTGAACCTGAACCCTTTCACCTGTCAGACGCTTCCGGAAAAATGATAACCTATAAAACGCCCTCGGGTAAAGAATCTCAGGCTTACGAAATAAAATGTGATTCACATTCAGATAAATATATTTTTGTATTTCATGAATGGTGGGGATTGAATGATTATGTAAAGCAGGAGTGCGAAAAATTATTTAAGGAGCTTAAAAATGTTAATGTTATTGCTGTTGACCTATACAACAAAAAAGTTGCAACCGATCGCGATTCTGCTGCAAAGTATATGCAGGCTGTTAATTATGATGATGCCGAAGATGTTATCAGGGGTGTGCTTAATTACGTTGGTAAAAAAGCGCATATTGCCACTATAGGTTGGTGCTTTGGGGGAGGGTGGAGCTTGCAGTGCGCTATACTTGCAGGCAAACAGGCTAAGTCGTGCGTGATGTATTACGGCATGCCGGAAGAAAAAAAGGAAAAACTTAAAACATTAAATGCACCGGTACTATTTGTGTTTGCAGAACAGGATCAGTGGATAAACAAACAGGTTATTAGCACGTTTGAAGAAAAAATGAAAGAACTGAAAAAACCTATGGAAGTTATTTCATATAATGCTGTTCATGGTTTTGCCAACCCAAGTAACCCTAAATACGCGAAAGCTTTTTCTGAAGAAGCGTTTGTTAAATCAACCACTTTTATTAAAAATAATTTTAAGTAAGGGCTGTGGAATTACGCCCAAATTAATACCCATTTTTTAAATCTTTCAGCTGGGAATAAAAATTTCTTTTTTTAATGCAACATATCCTGTTGCAAATGAAAACACTTTTACCTTTAATATTCATAATTCTTTGTCTGACAAGCCTCGCCCAGCAGTCACTTAGCGAGGATCAATTTATAAAAGATTCACTTCGGATAAGACGCATAAGGCTAATCACGCCGCAATTTAAACTTGATAACCGCGAAGCCTTTCTGGAAGGCCAGGCATTAACAATAAACGGTTTTGATGCAGGCGTTTTATTAAAAGAAAAATTACGTTTTACGCTTGGTTACTATTCCATGAAAGGAAGTTTAAAGGCATTTAAAAAAACGGTCGACAGTATTGAATATGGACGGCTCATTCAATTAAATTACGGAAGTATAAATTCAGAGATTATGTATATTGACACCCGTTTCATTTCATTGGGAATGCCACTTGAAATTGCCTGCGGCAACAATACGTTTCAAAATAAAAACATTACTGAAAACACCGTTACATCCTCTGAAACCGGCATGCTCATTTTTGCCAATTTTGGAGTATCGGCCACGTTTAAACCCATGCGGTTTATGGGCTTAAAAGGAATGGCCGGGTACCGTAAAACAATTTACAATCAGGTAAAGGACTTTAATTTCGATGGGTTTTTTACGTCCATTGGATTAAACTTTGATTTTCATGAATTGCTTAGCGATATAAAAATGTTCCGCTTAAAAAAGAAATATCATCACGGAAACAGCATCAGCAATATTGTAGATATATTAACTAATTAACCAAACACTTTGTAAGTTGCGCTGAAGACTATAAAATACTTTCCGCTATCTTACAAAAATAATTCCATACCGCATCATTAGTGACTGGCAGCGCTTTAATACTTACCTTCTCCTTTTTTATGGGATGTATAAAATCTATTTTATAACTGTGTAAATGTATAAAGCCTCCTTCATTGGTTCTGTTGAAGCCATATTTAAGGTCACCTTTAATTGGGCTACCTATAGTCGAGAGCTGGCAACGGATCTGATGATGCCGCCCGGTTAACAATTTTATTTTAAGCAAATGGTAATTATCCGAAGAGGCAACCATTTCATATTCAAGCATTGCTTTTAAACTGTGCGGCACCTCTTTTAAAAAAGCTTTGGACGTATTTGTCTTTTCATTTTTGATCATGTAATGAGTTAACACGTCTCTTTCTTTTACGGGTTTATTTTTTACTACTGCCAGGTAGGTTTTTTCAATTGTTTTTTCGCGGAACAATTCGTTAAACCTCGAAAGGGCCTTTGAAGTTTTGGCAAAAATAACAAGACCACTTACAGGCCTGTCGAGCCTGTGAATTACACCGCAAAATACGTTTCCGGGTTTGTTATCTCTTTCCTTTATAAAATTTTTTACCTTTTCGCTTAATGGCATGTCACCTGTCCTGTCTCCCTGCACAATCTCTGAGGGCATTTTATTTATAATAATAATATGATTGTCCTCATAAGCCACCTGCTCCTTCCATATGGAAGTTGTATTTATTTTTGTGATCACTAACGTATTCCGGTTTTAGTATTTTTACCGCCTGTTTTAAATATACTGTGCAATTTAAATTCAATACCTTTTGAAGGTGCCGGTGCCGGTGACTGCGCCAGATATCCAAAATTATTAATAAGAAAATACGCTTCGGTACCTGTTACAAAATAATTTTCCTTGGCAGTTTTGCTGATGGTTTTATCATAGTTAAACCAGATATTCCAATCGTATTTAGGATTATTTTTTACGAAATTCTGGTATGAGCTAAGACTGTCGTCAAGACAAACACTTACAAAAACCATTTTGTCGCCAAACTTTTTTTTCAGAGAAGCAATTTTCGGCATCTCTTTAAGGCTTTCAATATTTTTAGTTGAGAAAAAATTTAAATAAATCCATCGGTTTTTAAAAGTGTTTAATGTACCAATAGTTCCATCTTTACTTCTGGCCGCAAAGTCAGGGGCCGCAGTGCCGGCTTGCATTTTATTAAAATATACCAGCATGGTAGAAGTTATTTTCTTGTGAAGGGGAACTACGCTGGCCTGATTTAAATCTGAAATAATTTTTTCAATCGCATCAGGTGAAAAATCGGCGTTGTAATAAAAATCCCAAAGATTACGAATAATAACAAGTTCGCGCAATGAATCGTTCTTCAATAATTTATCGTCCTTTAAAAAAGCGTTCAACAAACTATAACTCGCTTTCACATTAATGATGTTATAAAGCGATTGGCCTTTTTTGGATGAGGCCACAACATTAAGATATCCAGCAAAAAAAGTATTAAAAAATTGCATGTACTCATAGTGCGCGTACTGAATAGGTTTGTTTAAAATATAATTATTAATTAGAAAATTTTCACCGCGTGAGAGGCTTGAATTAATCGAGGCAATAGAATATTCACAATAACTTTTAAAATAAGGATTATTTATTTTCCGGTATCTTTCATCACATAATTTCTTCAGTGAATCAGCTCTTTTAAACATCGCGTTTCTTCCCAGAAACTTCCCATTCTTGGGTATGAAAAGCTGATTGTATTGTTGCTGATAATCAAAAATAAGAGCATTGAGCTCAGTACTGTCGGCGCCAATTACCCCAACGTTAACATACAGTTCAGCATCATTCTTACGGTCAAGATTTTCATCCAGTTCAGGGAATGTGATACCATAAACAAAATCTGGTTGAACATACATTTTCGAAACTACATTTTCAATTTTCAATATCACAGGCTGCGTATGGTCTGAGTAAAAAGAAATTTCAAAATAGCCGTCACTCTTTATGGTGTCCTGATTTTCTTTCTGTGGAATAAGCGTTACATTATCGGTAAAATAAAAAAGCTGAATTACCTTCCCTGCATAAGAAGAATGAGCTTTCCCTTTAATGGTAACATTCTGAGCCAACCACGAAGAAAAACAAATGGTTAAAAAAAATAAATATGTGTATTTTCTTATGATAGTCTTATAATAATATTATGATTGAAAGTTACACATTAAAAATAATTATCTCATGTTATGGTACGGGGTCGTAACCATGTCCCCCCCAGGGATGACATCTGAGAATCCTTTTAATGCCTAACCAACTTCCTTTTAAAGCTCCATATTTTTCAATTGCCTGAACGGAATACTCGCTGCATGAAGGGGTATAGCGACAAGCATTGGGCAATAACGGCCGGATGCAGTATTGATAAAACCTTACTGTGCCAAAAGCAATTTTTTTTAACATTACTTTATTGTAAGGGTCAGAAGCTTTTCATTGTTTAAAAACCCTTCCAGTTTATCGCCAATTTGCACCTGTCCTACCCCATCAGGGGTTCCGGTATAAATAAGATCGCCGGTTTTTAAAGTTACAAAACGTGAAACATAACTGATTACTTTATCAAATGAAAAAATTAGATCTTTAGAATTTCCACGTTGCCGTGATTGGCCGTTAACCGTTAGTTCAAACCCTATATTGTTTAAGTCAATATTTTCTTTTCTAATAAATTTACCAATTGGTGCGCTGTTATCAAACGCCTTTGCTTTCTCCCATGGAAGGCCTTTTTCTTTACATTTTGTCTGAATGTCTCTGGCAGTAAAATCAATGCCTATTCCAATTTCATCATAATATTTGCCTGCAAACTGCTCCTCAATGTGTTTTCCGGCTTTGCATATTTTAAGAACAAGCTCAATCTCATGATGAAGATCTTTAGTAAAATCTGGTATATAAAAATCTTCCTCTTTTAATAAAGCGGTGTCGGGCTTCATAAAAAACACAGGTTCGGTGGGAAGATCAGCCTTCATTTCTTTGGCGTGTTCAGCGTAATTTCTGCCAATACAAATAATTTTCATGGTTTAATATATCATATAAATTTAGAGTTAAAGCCTTTAACAAAAAAGTTCTTTTTAACTCATTATTTAATACATTTGTTAAGCTTTATGAATCAAAATTACGACATTATTATTGTAGGCGGAGGCATTGTGGGATTGGCCACAGCGCTTAAACTAACCCGAATTCACCCAAACAAAACTATATTAGTTTTAGAAAAAGAAAAAGAAGTGGCGGCACATCAAACTTCTCATAACAGCGGTGTGATCCATAGCGGTATATATTATAAACCCGGTTCCTATAAAGCGCGTAACTGTGTAGAAGGCCGGCGCGAACTGGTAAAGTTTGCGCAGGAACATCATATACAGCACGATATTTGCGGAAAAATTATTGTTGCCACAGATCCCGGTGAATTGGCCCACATGAACAAAGTTTACAATAACGGGATTGCCAACGGTGTAGAGGATATTGAGATTATAGATTCAAAACGTATAAAAGAAATTGAACCTCATTGCCAGGGAATTTCAGGGCTTTGGGTGGGTTGTACCGGTATTATTGATTACGGCGATGTGGCCCGCAAATATGCCGAGCTTGTAAATGCTACAGGAAACGGAAGCAAGGTTCTTACTTCACAAAAAGTAGTGGGTTTTGAAAAAAGCGCAAACTTTACAACGGTTATAACAGAGTCGGATAAATTTATCGGAAAATATATTATTACAACATCAGGTTTACAGGCCGACAGAATAACAAAAAAAGAAGGTGCCAAGACAGATGCCGCCATTGTTGGTTTCCGGGGTGATTATTATGACCTTACAGAAAAAGGACTTAGTAAAGTACGTAACCTTATTTATCCGGTGCCAAATCCAAAATTTCCTTTCCTTGGCGTACATTTTACGCGTATGATAAAAGGTGGAACCGAATGCGGACCGAATGCGGTTTTTGTGTTTGACCGTGAAGGGTATAAAAAAACAGCGTTCAGTTTAAAAGATACGGCCGAGGCATTTGGATATAAGGGCACCTGGAAGTTTTTTGGGAAACACTGGCGTTTTGGGCTGGATGAATATCGCGGCGCTTTTAGTAAAACTTATTTTCTTAACAGACTGCGAAAGCTAATTCCTGATTTACAAATGGATGATATCGTTGCAAGCCGTTGTGGAATTAGAGCCATGGCTTTAGGTCCGGAAGGTGATATGCTTGATGATTTTAAAATTGAAAAACATGGTAACGCCCTGCATGTAATTAACAGTCCAAGTCCGGCGGCCACTGCCAGTTTAGCTTATGGTAATGAAATCGCCCTAATGGCTACAGAGTATTTTAATTTAAAATAATTACTTATTCCTTTTTGTATTCTGAAAATTATCAGAAACAATTGATCTAATAGCACACAAAATATTTATATATATTTATATACACATTTATGAGAAACAAAAACTTAAAAGGTACCGGTGTGGCAATTGTTACACCCTTTGATAAAAAAGGAAATATTGATACAGAATCTCTTTCAGGAATAGTAAAACATTTACACCACGGTAAAGTTGAATACATTGTTATTTTAGGAACTACAGGTGAAAGCGTTACACTAACCCGGGAAGAAAAAGAATTAGCTATTAGTACGGTTGTAAAAGCAAATGGCAATAAGCTTCCTCTTGTATTGGGTATCGGCGGAAATAATACAGCGGAAGTTGTTGAAACCATTAAAAAAACCAATTTAAAAAATTTTGAAGCTATTCTTTCTGTTGCGCCTTATTACAACAAGCCCAATCAGGAAGGATACTATCAGCATTATAAAGCTGTTTCTGAAAATTCAAAAAAAGACATTATTCTTTATAATGTACCGGGCCGCACCGGAAGTAATGTTACCTGGGAAACGCAGGTTAGAATTGCAAAAGACCTGAAGAACATTGTTGCCACCAAAGAAGCAAGCGGGAGCATTGAACAGATCATGAAAGTGATTAAAAACAAACCCAAAGATTTTATGGTAATAAGTGGCGATGATAATTTAACCCTGCCAATTATTGCTGCCGGGGGTGTTGGTGTTATTTCTGTTGTTGCCCAGGCTCTGCCAAATGATTATAGCGAGATGGTTCGTTTGTGTTTAAAAGGCGACTTCGAAAAAGCTCAGAAACTTCATTATAAAATTATGGATATTACCGATCAGCTTTTTGCAGACGGTAATCCGGGAGGAATTAAATTTGCTCTAAGCGAATTAAAAAAATGCAAACCCTATGTGCGTCTGCCTTTAACAGAACCTAATGACAAGGTAAAAGAAACTTTAAAGCATTTAATAAAAAATTATTAATGAATAACAAAGTTAAAATATTAGATAAAATTCAAATCCAACAAAAGCTGAACCGTTTGGCCTTTGAGGTGTATGAAAATAACTACAACGAAAAAAGTCTTTTAATTGTCGGGATTGAAGGGAACGGATATAAAGTGGCGGCTAATCTTGCTGATAAATTGATGGAAATATCTCCGATAAAAATTCAGCTAGGCAAAATAAAAATTAATAAAGACAAGCCCTGGGACGGAACTCCGCAAATTGATTTTGATGAAAAAGATTTTGTAAATAAAACAACAATATTGGTTGACGATGTTTTAAACAGTGGTAAAACATTAATTTACGCAGTAAAATTATTTTTAGATAAACCGGTTAAGAAATTAAGCACTGTTATTTTAGTAGACAGAAGTCACACCCGTTTTCCTGTAAAGGCAGATTATGTAGGTTTAACATTAAGTACTACATTGCAGGAACACATTGAGGCCGACTTTACTAAAAAAGGCAGCGAGGCCGTTTACCTGATTTAAAATACCTTGGAAGATCATTCTAAAATATGGCAGCAAAAGCAGGTTCAGGATTTAAAACTGAACGCGCTTCTTGAAGTTACCAAAGCCATTAATACTAATTCCTCCACTGCAATACTACTTGATCTCTATCAGGATATTCTTGAGAACCGGCTGGGTGTGGGTAAACTGGTGCTATTTAGTTACGATACTGAATGGACATGCATTCTAAAATATGGAATTGGTGAAGAATTTAACCATATAAAATTTGAACCCGAACTTTTAAACATTACTGAAATTGAAACAATTACTTTCAGTAAGGGTGAACTAAGCAAAAGTTTCGAAATAGTAGTGCCTGTATATCATAAGCAAACTGCATTGGCCTATGTATTGCTTGGAGATGTAAATCAGCAAAAACTTGAATTGAGTGCCGCTATAAAACATTTACCATTTGTTCAAACCTTAACCAACATTATTGTAGTAGCGATTGAAAACAAAAAGTTATTTAAGGAAAATATTCAAAGAGCCCAAATAAAAAAAGAATTGGAGCTTGCGCAAAACATGCAGAAATTGTTGTTTCCTCATGAGTTTCCTGACACTGAAAATTTGCAGGTTGCGGCTAAATACCTTCCGCACCAACAGGTAGGAGGTGATTATTATGACTTTATTCAGTTAAACATTCACGAATTTATTTTTTGCATAGCCGACGTAAGTGGAAAAGGAGTTGCGGCGGCACTTTTAATGAGTAACATTCAGGCTACACTTCATAGTTTGATTAATTATACCCACAATTTAAAAGATCTGATTATTGAAATAAATAAACGTGTAATTAACAATGCACGGCATGAAAAATTTCTTTCTATTTTTTTAGGAAAATTAAACACAAAAAGTCAGCAGTTAACTTATATTAATGCCGGTCATAACCCACCCATTCTTTATTATGAAAAGCGTTTTTTCGAATTGACCAAAGGATGTACGTTGCTTGGAATTACAGATACTTTGCCTAACATGAATGTTGAAATATTTAATTATACAGCGGAGTTCACCCTTATGTGTTATACAGATGGATTAACCGATACGATTAATAATAATGGCGAATCTATTTCTGTTGAAGGACTTGAAAATATAATCTCAATAAACAATAAGGCAAAACCCGATTTCATTAATCAGGCAATTTTATTCTACGCCGAAGAATATAAAGCCGAACACCCTTTCCCTGACGATATTGCCCTGCTTACCCTTAAGATAAATGATCTGGGATTTTAAATAATAATCTGAAAATTTGTCAGAATTGAAAATGAAAATTTTTCAGTTTTTTAACCCCTTTTAACGGTAAAATATCCATTTTTTATATTGGTACATTATTTGAAACTTATCGGGTGAGAGGATTAATAAACTAATTGTATAACCAAAAAAAATTGAAGTCATGAAAACCTTAGTTAAATCGAACTTTGGTGGAAGACCAGGTTTCTTCCCGGAGTTCCCGGATCTGTTTGATGATCTTTTCACTAAGAACATCTTTAGTCCGGTCGCAAAAAATGAATTTACATTGCCTGCGGTAAATGTTAAAGACACCGAGAATAACTTCGAATTAGAAGTGGCCGTTCCCGGCATGGAAAAAAAGGATTTTAAAATTGAAATAAAAGACAATCTCCTTTTAATTTCTGCTCAAAAAGAAAACAAGCAGGAAGAAAAGAAAGATGACGGGCAATATGTACGCAAGGAATTTGCCTTCCAATCCTTTACCAGATCCTTTACTTTGCCGGAAGACAGAGTAGATGCTGAAAAAATATCAGCCAATTATACCGATGGAATTCTTTACATCACCATTCCAAAAAAGGAAATTGAAAAGAAAGAATCCAAAGAAATTAAAATTAATTAACAAAAAGGCTGTCTCAAAAAGAGGCAGCCTTTTTTTATTTAAGATAATAACGAG
>JAOQAF010000047.1 GCA_025963735.1 Bacteroidota bacterium | reverse complement strand
AATTCAATTTCCGATAAAAGAATATATAATATAACTGTGCAACAGTTACTCGAACACACAGCAGGTTGGGACCGAACAGCACCTTCAACAGGATTTGCTCATTCCGATTCGCCGTTTTTTCCTTTGTATGTTACGTCTATTTTAGGTGAAGCTAATCCTGTGGGAGATTCAACACTGGTAAAATTTTCTTTAAGAAACGGATTAAATAATATACCGGGTACGCGATTTGTTTATTCAAATGTTGGTTATCTTATCCTTGGTAAAGTAATTGAAAAAGTTTCAGGTATGAAATACGAAAGATTTTTTGAAAAAGAAATTTTTAAGCCTCTTGGTATCAGTGATATTCACCTGGGAAATAATATGTTTGACCATAAACTGGAAAGAGAAAGTGAATATTTTTCTACCGTTACATCACCTTCGTGTTATGGAAATAATAAAATGGTGCCGGAGCAGTATGGTGGTTTTAACCTGGAGGCTATGAATGCGCACGGCGGCTGGGTAGCCTCTGCGCCTGATCTTGTAAGACTGTTGCTGGCCGCTGACGGCTTTACTACTTTTCCTGATATTATTACACCCTCTGCTTTTGAATTAATGAAACAAGGCGGAAAAATTAATCCTAAATATGCAAAGGGCTGGTTTGTTAACAGAAAGAATAATATATGGCACTCAGGAAGTTTATCGGGTACCGCATCTTTTATTTCCAGAACGCACGACGGATTTACAACCGCATTTCTTTTTAATTCACGCAGCGATAACAGTACCGATTTCTGGAATGCGCTGGAAAGATTAAATACAGAATGCACAAATGCTTTGAGATCTGTATCAGGTGTGAACCTTTTTGCTCCCGAAAGAAACATGTCAGACCTTAATGTTACAAGGCTCGGCGCTTATTCGGTTAATATATCGTGGTTAAATGGAACAGGTAACGGGCGTATAATTATTGCAAGCGAGGATTCAGCGTTAACTTCATTTCCTCAGGATGGAACAAAATATTCAGCCAATGCTATTTATGGGGCGGGGACAAAATTTAGCAGAAATGCTTTTGTGGTATACAACGGATCGGGAAATAATTTTATTTTAAAAGGAATTGGAGCTGAAAAAAAATATTTTATTTATGGAATGGAATATAACCATAACCCTGAAACTTCTTATAAAGAAGTTTATAAAGTAGGCGGTCGGGGTCAAACTTTTACATTTCCTGTTCGTTCAACACACAAACATGCCTCATCGGGGGCATTGAGCCATCATAAGACTGAAAAGCCAATTACTCCTTGATTTGGCAATAAAAATAGTTGATCATAATTAAAAAATCGCTATTTTTGCTACCGCTTTAGAAGGAAGATGCAGGAAGTAGATTTAAGTAACTTTAAATATAAAGGCAATAGTTCCACTTCTAAAAAAATAAAAGGTCCTGTGGCCGAGTGGTTAGGCTCAGCTCTGCAAAAGCTGCTACTCCAGTTCGAACCTGGACGGGACCTCGGAACAAGAAAAAACCCCTGTTATAAGGGGTTTTTTTGTTGACTATAATCGAAAGAAAGTTTAAAAAAATCGGTGATATAAAACCTACGCATTACGCCTTGTTGAGTTTGATTTTAAGATGTTTGCCTGCAGAGCCAACCGCTTTCACGTTTTTAATGTAATAATCTTTGTAGGATTCTACCAGAATGGAAAGGTTATATGTTCCATCGGGCACTTCAAGAAAGCCTGTAATGCCTTTTTCATTGGTAATCAGATGACGAACCATCGTATCATTCAATATCACTTTTACATTGCTTGATTTAATAGGTTTGTTTAAAAGGCCATTGTGTATTTCTAATTGAATGGTGCTCACCTGGGCAGAACAAAACCAGGGAAGGCCCGCAATAAAAATTAAAATAATTAGTTGTTTCATAGTTTAGATAAATGTATTGTTTTTAAAACAAAAAACCCCGCGTTGCAGGGCTTTGTTTTTTGAAACTTAAGCCCTGATGGGTTGTTTCTATGTCTTAAAAATACCAGTTAGGCTTTTCCTTGTTAGGTTTAATTTCTTCGTTCAGAAGGCCTAACCTCCACCTCGCTCAAAAGTATGCTATACTTTTGCCGTGGGGTTTCGTTTTTCTTTTTGCTGCTGAAACCTTACGGGGCTTCCAAAAGTCTCACGGGACTTTTCCTTGCTGCGAATAATTTTTTCGTTCTGAAACCTTACGGGGTTTCGTTTTTCTTTTTTGCTGCTGAAACCTTACTGGGCTTCCAAAAGTCTTAAGGGACTTTTCCTTGCTGCGTTTTTCTCCTTTCAGAAACCTTACGGGGTTTCATCTCCGGTTTTTTTTGTGAGAGACCTTACGGGATCAGCTCTTGCTGAATTCAAAACTCTAATTTTCATTTGAGCTTTGTTTCATAGTGTAAAACTACCTAAGTTTTTAAAGGAAGAATTCCTTTTTTGATCAAAGGAATTAAAGTGTCGCTGAGAGCGGAAATTTAAAGGCCGGGAGATTTCGGAAACAAACTTTCCAATATCTATTACTCTATAATAATATCATATTTTCCCAGTAAACCCGCCAGTCCGGCGTTTGAAAATCGGGCCTTTTTAATCTTGTTTCGTTCCGGATCAATAGTAAAATTATAGGATGTTCGTAAATCGCTTTTTTCAAGATTAGTGCCATCAAATACCGCGCGCGATAAATCACAGTTAATGAAAAAGGAACCAGACAAATCAGCCTGAGAAAAATCTACTTCCTGCATTGAACAGTTATTGAATTTCATTTTTTTAAGTCTCATTTTAAAAAAAGAAGACAAATTTAAAGTGCAATTTTCAAACCCAGCATCAAATAAAAACTCGTTGCAATTATAAAATTGCAGGCCTAAAAGTTTACAATCTTTAAATGTTATTTTCCGGAAAGAAGTTTTGGATACCGTGGCCACGCTTACGTTGCAAGCACTGAAGAGGCAATCTGAAAAATTTATAGTGGACAGGTCTGCCTGGTAAAAATTACAATTTATGAACTTGCAATTTTCATATTCACGTGCAAAAATATAGCCGGAAGTAAAATCAATTTTGTCAAAGGTCCGGTTCTCTATAAGGTTTTCTTTCATTAATAAAGGCAGCTAAAATTAAGAATTAAGTTATGAATTCCTTCACAATAAAAATTCATGAATATTAACGATGTAAAATTTAATTATATTTACAATGATTGAAAGGCCTGGCTTCTATATTATTAATATGTGTTGTCTTTTTTTGTAAGGCTCAGAACCGGCAAACAGATTCCCTGCTCAAACTGCTTAAAAATTGTAAAGAGGATACAAATAAAGTAAATCTACTTTTTCAAATGAGTGAAATTTGTGAAGAAGAAGAGATTCTCAATTACGCACTTCCCTTACTTCACCTTGCCGAAAAACTGAAGTATAAAAAAGGTATTGCCTGGGGCTGTAATAATATTGCATTCGTTTATAAAAATAAAGGACAGTTTCAAACCGCGTTGGATTATAATAACCGCGCTTTAAAAATTCAGGAGGAACTGAAAGATTTGCCAGGTGTAGCAAATTCCCTAAATAACATCGGGGCCATTTTTGATAGTCAGGGAAAAACACAGCAAGCGCTGGAAAATTATAATCGGGCGCTTAAAATTTTAATACAGGAAAAGGACAAATCTGGAATAGCTTATGCGCTAAACAATATTGCAACTATATACAGTCGATTAGGGCAAGTTAAAACGGCGCTTGACAAGTATATGCAAGCCGTTACTTACGAAGAAGAAATAGGTGACAAGCAGGGACTTGGGTTATGCCTGCTGAATATTGGAGTGTTATATAAAAATCAGGGACAAAAAGAAAAGGCACTTGAGTATTGCAACCGTGCATTAAAGATTCAGGAGGAGGTTGGAGATAAATACACCATGGGATATTCATTAAATGCACTTGGCTTAATTTATTTCGAACAAGGATTAAAAAGCAAGGCGCTCGATTTTTATTCGCGGTCGTTAAAAATAAGGGAACAACTAGATGATAAAAGAGGGATTGCCGAATGCACGAATAATATGGGTGGCGTTTATCAGGAACTTGGCGAAGTTAGCAAGGCACTGGAGTTTTACACAAAAGCTTTAAAAATAAGGGAGGAAATAGGTAACAGGCAGGGAGTTGCTTTTACTCTAAATAACATGGCTGCCGTTTACGCAGATTTGAAAAATTATGTACTAGCTGAAAAATTTGGTTTGCGGTCATTAAAAATAGCTAAAGAATTGGGCTTTCCTGAAAATATAAGAAATTCAAGCGAAAGGTTAAGCGCAATTTATAAAGCCACCGGGAAGTATAAACAAAGCCTTGAGATGTTTGAACTTTATCGTTCAATGGCTGATAGCATTAATAATCTTGAGACCCAAAATGCCGCTGTGAAAAAACAAATTCAATATGAGTATGAGAAA
>JAOQAF010000012.1 GCA_025963735.1 Bacteroidota bacterium | reverse complement strand
ATGGAAAGAACGGGTTGAAAAATATAAGCTTCCACCCGGATATCAAGTCCGCGGAAAGGAGTAGTGATTGCTTTTAAGCCACCGGCAAAGTAATTATGCGCCCTGTAAGCTTCAATAAAAAAAGTTTGACTTTCAGGTGTTGGATTAAAGGCAGGCGCTGAAAGAATTGTTGCCTGGTAATTGCTGAAAAAACTTTGCGTGGAATAAACTGTTTCACCAAAAATACCTATCCTGAAACCTTTAAAGGTTCTGATATAACTGTCTATTGTAAATTTTAATTGTAACCACGGCTTGTGATAGAGGTTTTTAAACATGGTAGTATCAATACTTGTGTTGCCGGGGTAATGACTTTCACTGCCCTCTAAAAATCGCGCGCGCGCATTAATACGCGTGCCCTCTGTTGCATACATTTTGCGGTTGAGTGTATTTAACTTGTAATTACTTTGAATGTACCGGTAATCAAAATACGTTTTATCTGTTGTGTCGGCACGGGTAAAAATATCGGTCTGATAATATGAATTGCTCCATTCAGTAAGACCGGTTGCTATATTAAATTGAGAAACATTTCCAACGGGCAATCCGAATTTAACTTCACCGAATTTATCTTCCTGTACCAGATAGGCGGGTTTTAAAAAATCATAGAACAACGAGCTGCTGTTGTAGTAATCCCACCGCGACCATGTAAAAGAAGGTTCAATGTAAAAAGGTAATTTACCGGGAAAATCAAATCTTAATTTTGAATAAGTACCTGAATATAATTTTCCTAAATATCCATTTGAATAAGCGCTAAAACCAATTCTGCCAAGGTGATTATATTGAACGCTTAAAAAACCTTCACTGATGGGCCTGTTGGATAAAATGGCCCCGGCGTCAATATACAAGGGCTTTTCTTTTTTACCCATTAACTTTAACGTATACTTGTTGGTTATGCTGTCTCTGATGGCTACAGGAAAAATATTTTTAATTTTATCATCACTCGCCAACCTGAAATATCTTTTCTTCAATTGTTGTAATGAAAATGGCTTACTGTTATAAAACAGGCTTTTTCTTATAAAAACATCTTCGCGGTTGTTGCAGCCTGTGATTGATAAACTATCAAAAATAATGCTGTCGGTATTCTGATAATTTCTGAATCTTTTTCGTTTTAGCGTAAGTTCCGTAAGATCCTGCTTTCTTTGAAGTTGTTTTTTTATGTTGGGTAATGCGCGGAGAGTTGCCGCGTATCCGCTGTCAATAAGGCGCTTGGCGTTATCAAAATTAAAAATACTTACAGCGCTCCAGGGTTCAATTAAGATTCCGTTTTCTCCTATTGGGTTAAACTCCGACTGATTCATTAACAGACTTCTTAACTGCAGATAGAGATCATCATCATCGGGAGCGACGTTACTTTCGGAAACATTTGAACCAATAATAAAATCGGGTGCAAATTCTTTTTGCATTACATCAGTAGGAAAATTATTATACAAACCGCCGTCAAACAGTAATCGTCCATCTACAGAAATAGGTCGTAAATAAAACGGGTAACTCATGCTTGCACGTAAAGCGCTTGGCAGGTCGCCTTTTTTAAACAGCACCGATTTTTTACTTTGAACATCAGAGGCAAGGCATCTGAAAGGAATCATCAGACTGTCAAAATTATTTTTAACATTATTGGAAACACCTGTAAAGGTTTCCATCAGATAATAATCAATAGGAATAGAATTAATTACATTGGTTGGCAGGTTTTTGAGATAATTATCTTTTAAACTGAATTTAAGGGTTAACCATGATGCATAATTTTCGCGTTGTTTAATAAGGTAATCGTATTTAGCGGGTAAATCTCCTTTTGTTATACTCTGAAAAAAAGAATTTCTTACTACCTGTTCAATTTCGCCGGGAGTGTAACCAATGGAATAGTAAGCCCCAATCAGGCTGCCAATAGAGGTTCCGGCAATATAATCAATCGGAATGTTATTTTCTTCAAGTGCCTTTAACACGCCAATGTGTGTAAGGCCGCTTGCACCTCCTCCGCTTAATACAAGTCCTATCTTTTGAGAGTGTAAGGCAGTAAAGTGTAAAAGCAGTAAACAAAAAAATATAATATGTTTAAATCGTCTCAAATAGGGGAAATATCTTAATCCGTGCAAAAATAAACTTTATCTAAAACCCTTCTATTCGTAAATATAAATATTTATATTAGCGCTTGCACTTTTTTAAAATTCGGTGGGAAAATTTATAATTAAGAAATTCAGTTATGGTGTGCTGGTCCTTTTTGGGGTTATCACCACTATTTTCTTTTTATTTAATGTTTTACCCGGCGATCCGGCCATGGTAATGCTGGGCCAAAGAGCGAACAAGCAAGCGGTTGAAGAAATTCACAGAGATCTGGGAACCGACCGGCCAATCTTTGAACAGTACCTCAATAATCTCAATAATTTATCTCCAATTTCAATTCATAATTATAAAGACAACAGAAGTTTGTGGTACCTCAATCCTGAAAAATTTTCGTGGACTCCGTTGTTTACCGTTGGCAGAAAAAAAGCGGTGGTTTTAAAATTTCCTTACCTCGGTAAAAGTTATATTACCAAACGTAAAGTGTCTGAAATTATTAAAGATACTTTGCCTGAAACCGCGGTATTGGCTTTTGCTTCCATCATCATTGCTTCCATTGTTGGTATTTTTCTTGGCATTGTAACTGCTACAAGAAAGAACTCTATGCTAGACCGCAGCATATTTGTTCTCGCCACCGTCTTTGGTATGAGTGCCCCTTCATTTCTTGTGGGTTTAATAATGGCATGGCTGTTTGGTTATGTTTTATCTAAATATACCGGGCTTGATCCTTCAGGAAGCTTATATGATATTGATGTGTGGAACGGAGAAGTATTAAAATTAAAAAATCTGGTATTGCCTGCAATTACTCTAGGAATGCGGCCGTTAAGCATTGTTATTCAGCTAACGAGAAGTTCGTTGCTGGATGTTTTATCGCAGGATTACATTAGAACCGCGCGCGCAAAAGGTTTAAGTTATAAAATGATTATTGTTAAACACGCGTTAAAGAACGCTTTAAACCCTGTGGTTACAGCCATTTCAGGATGGTTTGCGGGTTTAATGGCCGGAGCGGTGTTTGTAGAAAAAATCTTTAGCTGGAAAGGAATTGGTTACGAAGTTGTAGAAGCATTAAGTAAAAACGATCTCCCCGTTGTGATGGGCGCCACCCTTGTGTTTGCTACAATATTTGTAGGAATTAATATTGTAGTGGATATCATCTACGGAATTCTGGATCCACGTGTAAGAGTGAAAAACTAAAACAATGAGCCGAAAAAAAATTGTTGCGGGAAACTGGAAAATGAACACTTCTTTTTCTGAAGCCGCTGATTTAGTGGAACAAATTTTAGCGTATGATACGGATGCGAACGTAACAAAAATCTTTTTCCCTCCTTTCCCGTATTTAAAAAATGTTTCGGATACCCTTGCGGTTAAAACAGGTTATTATTCGGGAGCCCAAAATTGCAGCGAATATGAGCACGGTGCATTTACCGGAGAAGTATCGGCTTCCATGATTTCATCTGTTGGTTGTAAATTTGTTTTAATTGGCCACAGCGAAAGAAGAAATTATTTTAAAGAAACAAACGCCCAGCTTGTATCTAAAATACAACAAGTAATTAAAAATAACCTTGTGCCGGTTTTTTGCGTTGGAGAGCTGTTAGCTGAGCGCAAAAGTAATAATCACTTTGAAACTGTTAACCATCAATTAAAGGAAGTGCTTCGTCATTTCACCAAAGAAGAGGTTAACAATTTTATATTAGCCTATGAGCCTGTTTGGGCCATTGGCACAGGAGAAACAGCTTCGCCACTGCAGGCTCAGGAGATGCATTCTAATATCAGGACCTGCGTTAAAGAACTCTTTAAAGAACAGGTGGCATCCCATATTCCGATTTTATACGGAGGAAGCTGCAACGAAAAGAATGCGGCCGAATTATTTTCCTGTGAGGATGTAGATGGAGGACTTATTGGCGGAGCAAGTTTAAAAGCAGACAGTTTTTGCAAAATAATCAACTCTTTTTAATGCAGTATTTAGCTTATCATTTTATTGTTAAACCCCTTCAGCCCGGCTCTGAAATTTTAATGGCCATGATTGCCGATATGGGTTTTGAAAGTTTTGATTCTACTGAAACAGGTTTTAGCGCTTATATTAAAGAAGAAGAATCGCAGAATGTAAATTTAAGTGAATTAACGTTTGAAGATTTTACATACTCTTTTTCAATTGAAAAGATAGCGCAAACAAACTGGAATGCCGAATGGGAAAAAAATTTCGAACCGGTTACTGTAGGTAATCTTATTTCAATACGCGCGCCATTTCATAAAGAAAATAAAAATGTGGCGCATGAAATAGTAATCATGCCCAAAATGAGTTTTGGTACGGGGCACCATCAAACAACACAATTAATGTGTGCCGGAATGTTTGAATGCGATTTTAAAAATAAACGTGTGTTAGATATGGGTTGTGGTACTGGCGTTCTGGCCATCCTGGCTAAAATATTAGGAGCTAAAGAAATATTAGCCATTGACATTGATGAGTGGAGCGTTGAAAACAGTATTGAAAACTGCGCGGTTAACAATGCCTTTGAAGTGGTAGTTAAAAAAGGTGATATAGACCTGATTGTGAAGGAAAATAATTTTGATATTATTATTGCCAACATCAATAAAAATATATTAAAATCTCATCTGCCAATTTACTCTCAGAAACTTAATGCGGGCGGCAAGTTGTTTTTAAGCGGTTTTTTTACGACAGATGCCGATGAATTAACAGAGCTTGCAAAAAAACATCAATTAAAAACTGAAACCAGTAAGTCGAAAGACGAATGGAACATGCTCTTATTCGAAAAGCTGTGAAAGCGGCTGACAAGCTGTTATCTAAATAAATTCGCTCCCATAACGTATCGGCAAATGGTTTTTTAGTTAAGCTTAATATAACTTATTTTGGTTTGATATTATATAGGGTAAAACCCCTATATGCAGGTAGTAATTAATTACTTAGTTTTAACCATGTTATTTGATTACCCCCAGAATGAACAATAAGTTAAGGATAGCCTATATTGAAGATCAGAAGGTTGTTAAAGAAGGAGTGAATTTTTTATTATCTCAATATCCTTTTATTCAGATTTTTGATTTTGATTTTGAAACAGATCGATACGATAAGTTTGCGCAATTAAATAAAATTGATGTTTTTATCCTGGACCTTCAGCTACAAATTTTAAGAGATAAAAAGCAACTAAACGGATTTGATTTGTGTGAAATAATCCGGACAAAATTTCCACACATTAAGGTCATTGGCCATTCTATGTATGACGACGTTGCCACTGTAAATAAATTTTTTAAGAAGGGTGGCATGGGATTTGTTTCAAAAAAATCGGGGCATGTGGAACTCGTTAATGCAATAAAACAAGTGAGTGAAGGAGAGAAATATATTTGCTGCGAAATGGTAAAGAAAGCCAAGAACGGGAAAAAATTTCTTCGTCGCGAAGACGACACATTAAAAGCCATTACTGAAACATTTACCAAGGCAGAAAAAAGTATTCTCGAAAAAATTGCTAAAGGATATTCCACAAAGCAAATAGCGCAACAATTGGAAATCTCTGAAAAAACGGTAGAAACACATCGCAAAAATCTATTCGTGAAAGCAGATGTTAAAAATGTTGCCGAACTAATTGCTTATGCATATTCCCGAAGAATATTTATTGATTAAAAATAGGATGTATGAACGGCCAATTTGACTATTCTTTTATAAAAAGGGTAGGGGATCTTACCGGTGATGGTGTTGTAGTATATGACACAAGCGAGAAAAAATTTATTTACGCTAACGACAATTTTTTAAACATTTTTGAAGTTCGGCACGAAACTCTTTCTGCTGATACAAAAACAGTCCTTCAATATGTTTTTACTGAAGACATGGAATACCTTATAGCAAGGTCAAAGGAACTATTTACAACCGGCGCATTAAACACCACTGAATTTCGTTTAAAACTTCCCGGCGATGTTACAAAACATTTAAGCTGTGATGTAATGGTTACCGAAAACAGTAACATGATAACCGCCTTTGTGAAAGATGTAAGTAAAACAAAAAAGCACGAAGATTTCCTGATAAAATATACGGCTCAAAAAGATATTATGCTGGATATGCTTACTCATAACTTAAGCGGTCCCTTGCAGCTTTCAAAAGATGTAATGGCGTCGATGCAAAAAGGTCACAACGAAAATAATATCAGCGATGTAAGCAAGCTGATATATATTATGCAGGAAAACACCCAGCAATGTATTGACATTGTTAACGATTTTTTAAGAGAAGAACATTTTGAATCGTCTTTAACCTATGTAAGAAAAACCCGGTTTGACGTTATTGATAAAATAAACATAATGCTTGTTAAACTTACTGAGATTAACAAGGATAAAAAATTTGTTTTACAATCTGAATTAAAAAGTTTAAATATAAATTCAGATGCTGTAAAGTTTTTTCAAATCATTCACAACCTGCTTTCGAATTCAATTAAATTTACACAGACTGACGGAAAAATTGAAATAAGGGTGAGTGAAGAAAAAGATTTTTATCTGATTGAAATTGCCGACGATGGCGTGGGTATTCCTCACGAAGTTCATCCTTTATTATTTAATCAACGCATTCAGGGGAGGATGGGGTTAAAAGGAGAACCCTCTAAAGGTCTTGGACTTTTCATTGCCGGACAGTTGGTTAAACTTATGAGTGGTGAGATCTGGTTTAAAACAACTGTCAATTCGGGTAGTACTTTCTTTGTAAAACTTCCGAAGGAATAATATTCAATCTTTATACAAAGGCTTTTGTGGGTTCTCTGATGTTTAATTTCTATCTTCATTAAAAATTTTAAAAAAATATGCACGAAAATAAACCAAGTAGGGAGACCCTTGATGAATGGCATAACGACCCGGATAACTGGAAGTTTGGCATATTTTATTTTAATAAAAAAGATAAACGTTTATTACCACCTAAAAGATTAGCCTTCATGGGTTGGACAATTAATTTTGCCAATCCTTTTTCAATTCTGATTTTGTTATTCATCATACTGACTATTTGGTTTCTTTCTCATTTATAGTCTTCGCGAGGTTTACAATCATTTTAATGGAGCCGAAGCGATCTCATAACGAAACGGGTTTCTTCTCTCGTATTCAAATAACACACACACGATCAGAATGACGGATTGACCCCCTCTCTCGGGCAGAATAACATAAACAAAAAACCCTTACATTTCTGCAAGGGCTTTTTTTACTTTATAAATCTTAGATCTTTAAATCTAATTTCTCATTTTAGCTTACGCTTCTTCTTCTACTTCTTCTTTAGAAGCCATTAAGCGCTCGTACTCTTCTTTGCTTCCAACAACCAGTTTTTCGTACTGACGTAAACCTGTTCCTGCAGGAATTAAATGTCCAACAATTACGTTTTCTTTTAATCCTAATAAACCGTCTACTTTTCCGTTCACCGCAGCTTCGTTCAGTACTTTTGTAGTTTCCTGGAACGATGCAGCCGAGATCCAGCTGTTAGTCTGTAAAGAGGCGCGTGTAATACCCTGTAAAATTGGATTTGCAGTAGCAGGAACCGCGTCGCGTGCTTCCACTATCTTTTTGTCCTTGCGGCGTAATACGGAGTTCTCATCGCGTAATTTACGTGCAGTAATAATCTGTCCGCGTTTCAGCTCTTCGCTGTCGCCCGGCTCAGTTACCACTTTCTGACCAAAGATAGCATCGTTCTGCGTCATGAATTCCACTTTGTTTATCAATTGCTGCTCCAGGAACATAGTATCGCCCGGATCTACAATCTCAACCTTACGCATCATTTGACGCACAATGGTTTCAAAGTGTTTATCATTTAGTTTCTGACCCTGTAAACGGTATACTTCTTGTATCTCATTCACTAAATATTCCTGAACAGCAGTTGGGCCTTTGATAGATAAAATATCTCCAGGGCTTGTAGCACCGTCTGATAAAGCTTCACCAGCTTTAACGAAATCATTTTCCTGAACAAGGATGTGCTTACTTAAGTTAACCAGGTATCTGCGTTGCTCGCCGGTTTTAGCTTCAATAACCACTTCACGGTTACCACGTTTAATTTTTCCGAAAGTTACAATTCCATCAATCTCGCTTACTACAGCAGGATTACTTGGATTACGTGCTTCGAATAATTCAGTTACACGTGGTAAACCACCGGTGATATCACCTGTTTTACCTGTAACACGAGGAATCTTAACAAGAATTTGTCCCGGCTCGATCTTAGCTCCTTCGTTTACTACGATGTGAGCGCTAACCGGAATGTTATACATTTTTAAAGACTCACCTTTTTTGTCCACGATGCGAATCAACGGACTCATGGTTTTGTCTTTACTTTCAATAATTACTTTTTCGCGGAAACCTGTTTGCTCATCGCTTTCTTCGCGGAACGTTACGTTTTCTTTGATGTGTTCAAATTCAACGCTTCCTCCGAATTCAGAAACGATAACCGCGTTGTATGGATCCCAGTCGCAAATTAATTCACCCTTCTTAAGTTTCGCGCCCGGCTTGGTATACAGGTTCGAACCGTAAGGAATATTTCCTGTAGTTAATGTAATACCGGTGTTGGAATCAACAATGCGCATTTCCGTTGAACGGCCAATAACGATGTTTGATTTTTTACCTTCGGCATTCACACGCTCAACAGTACGTAACTCGTCAATTTCAATGATACCATCGTACTTAGCAGTTAAGTTGGAAGATGATGCCGCGTTACTTGCTGTACCTCCAACGTGGAAGGTACGTAAGGTTAACTGTGTACCCGGCTCACCGATAGACTGCGCTGCGATTACACCTACTGCTTCTCCTAACTGAACTAAACGTCCGTTAGATAAGTTACGGCCATAACATTTAGCGCAAACACCTGAACGTGATTCGCAGGTTAACACCGAACGGATATCAACTGTTTCGATTGGTGATTTGTCGATCATGATAGCGATATCTTCGCTGATCACTTCTCCAACGCCAACAATAAGATCGCCTGTAGTTGGATGGTAAACATCCGATACAGTTGTACGTCCTAAGATACGGTCATATAAAGCTTCAACTACATCGTCATTATTCTTTAACGCTGCCATGCTTAAACCACGAAGAGTTCCGCAATCCTGCTCGTTAATAATTACGTCTTGTGCAACGTCTACTAACCTACGTGTTAAGTATCCGGCATCGGCCGTTTTTAACGCCGTATCGGCTAATCCTTTACGTGCACCGTGAGTAGAAATAAAGTATTCCAAGATGGAAAGACCTTCACGGAAGTTTGATAATACAGGATTCTCAATGATGGAAGCTGTAGTATCACCTGCTTTTTGAGGCTTAGCCATCAAACCACGCATCCCGCTTAACTGTTTAATTTGTTCTTTGGAACCACGTGCACCTGAGTCAAGCATCATATACACCGGGTTAAAGCCCTGGCGATCACTGCTTAATTTATCAAGCACTTTTTTAGTTACCTTGGAGTTAGTGTGCGTCCAGATGTCAATGATCTGATTGTAACGCTCGTTGTTGGTAATGAATCCCATGTTATAGTTATTCAATACTTCATCAACCTGCTCCTGAGCTTCTGCGATAATAGAAAGTTTTTCAGCCGGAGTTTGAATATCACCTAAGTTAAATGATAAACCACCTCTGAATGCCGTTTTAAATCCGATCTCTTTAATTTCATCTAAGAACTTCGCTGTAGCAGCCATACCGGTTTTCTTAACAACCATTCCGATAATGTCGCGTAACGATTTTTTAGTTAAAAGATCATTGATGTAACCTACTTCAAATGGTACAACAGTGTTAAAGATAACACGTCCAACAGTAGTGTCAATAATCTTGGTAACTAATTTGTCATCAACAAGAGCGTTGTTAATTCTGATTTTGATCTGCGCGTGCATGTCAACACTTTTTTCATTCAGTGCAACAATAACTTCTTCAGCGCTATAGAAAATCTTCCCTTCGCCTTTTACAACGTCGTTCGGTAAATTCTTTTTTGATTTGGTTAAATAATACAGACCTAACACCATGTCCTGAGAAGGAACCGCTACCGGTGCCCCGTTACTTGGGTTAAGAATGTTGTGCGATGCTAACATCAAAATCTGGGCTTCAAGAATAGCTGCATGTCCTAACGGTACGTGCACTGCCATCTGATCACCGTCAAAGTCAGCATTAAAGGCCGTACAAACCAATGGGTGAAGCTGGATAGCTTTTCCTTCAATTAGTTTTGGCTGGAATGCCTGGATACCTAACCTGTGCAAAGTCGGGGCACGGTTTAATAATACAGGATGTCCTTTTAATGCGTTCTCTAAAATATCCCAAACAATTGGTTCTTTGCGGTCAACAATTTTCTTGGCTGATTTTACTGTTTTTACAATACCACGCTCAATCATCTTACGGATGATAAACGGTTTGAAAAGTTCAGCAGCCATTTCTTTTGGTAAACCGCACTCGTGTAATTTTAATTCAGGACCTACAACAATTACCGAACGTGCAGAGTAGTCAACACGTTTACCAAGTAAGTTCTGACGGAAACGTCCTTGCTTACCTTTTAATGAATCGGATAATGATTTAAGGGCGCGGTTACTATCAGTTTTAACAGCGTTTGATTTACGTGAGTTATCAAATAAAGAGTCAACTGATTCCTGTAACATACGTTTTTCGTTACGTAAGATTACATCCGGAGCTTTAATTTCGATAAGACGCTTTAAACGGTTGTTACGGATAATAACACGACGGTACAGGTCATTTAAATCAGAGGTAGCGAAACGTCCGCCATCCAATGGAACTAAAGGACGAAGTTCTGGCGGAATAACCGGAACAACTTTTACAATCATCCACTCAGGGCGGTTATCAATGTTTTGATTTGCCTGACGGAATGCTTCGATAACCTGTAAACGCTTTAATGCTTCATTTTTACGCTGCTGAGATGTTTCATTGCTTGCTTTGTGACGGAGATCGTAAGATAACTCATCAAGGTTTAAGCGCGATAATAAATCCTGAACAGCTTCTGCTCCCATTTTAGCGATGAACTTGTTCGGATCATTATCATCCAGCATGCCATTCTCTTTTGGAAGTGAATCAACAATATTTAAATATTCTTCTTCAGTTAAAAAATCAAGATAAGATGTACCGTTTTCAGCGGCAGCTCCTGAGTTAATTACTACATAACGCTCGTAGTAAATAATCATGTCTAATTTTTTTGTTGGTAAGCCTAATAAGTAACCAATTTTATTTGGTAACGAACGGAAATACCAGATGTGAGCAACAGGCACAACTAAATTGATGTGTCCCATGCGTTCACGACGAACCTTCTTTTCAGTAACCTCAACACCACAACGGTCGCAAACAATTCCTTTGTAACGGATACGTTTGTATTTACCGCAATGACATTCGTAATCTTTAACCGGGCCAAAAATACGTTCGCAGAACAAACCATCTCTTTCAGGTTTGTAAGTCCGGTAATTAATGGTTTCAGGTTTTAAAACCTCACCACTCGAGCGACGCAGGATAGTTTCCGGTGAAGCCAGGCTAATGGTGATTCTCGAGAAATTTGATTTTTGCTTATTATCTCTTCTTAACGCCATGTTTATTTATTATGGTTTTCGTTTTTAATTTAAATTCCCTCGCTCATTTGGTCATGCTGAGTGTAGTCGAAGCACGTGTCGGAAAACTCAAGCCACTCTCTTTCCTTCGACTTCGCTCAGGATGACGAGAGTGGCTTTCAGTTCTAATCCATTGTTATATCTAACGCAAGGCCTCTTAATTCATGCAACAATACGTTGAATGATTCAGGAATACCCGGCGTTGGAATATTGTCTCCTTTAACGATTGACTCGTACGCTTTCGCACGGCCCATAACGTCATCAGACTTAACAGTTAATAATTCCTGTAACACATTTGCTGCTCCATAAGCCTCAAGCGCCCAAACTTCCATCTCACCAAAACGCTGACCACCAAACTGTGCTTTACCACCTAAAGGTTGTTGCGTAATTAATGAATAAGGTCCTATTGAACGTGCATGCATTTTGTCATCCACCATGTGGCCTAACTTAAGCATGTAAATGATACCTACAGTTGCAGGCTGATCAAAGCGCTCGCCTGTTCCGCCATCATGAAGGTAAGTACGGCCATATTGCGGTAAGCCCGCCTTTTTAGTGTACTCATCAATCTGGTCAACAGTTGCACCGTCGAAAATAGGAGTCGAGAATTTCATTCCTAATTTGTCGCCGGCCCATGCCAATACAGTTTCATAGATCTGCCCCAAATTCATACGTGAAGGCACCCCAAGAGGATTCAACACGATGTCTACAGGTGTTCCATCTTCCAGGAACGGCATATCTTCTTCTTTAACGATACGGGCAACAATACCTTTGTTACCATGGCGACCAGCCATTTTATCACCAACTTTTAATTTACGTTTTTGCGCAATGTAAACTTTGGCTAACTGAACGATTCCGGTTGGTAATTCATCTCCAACAGTTATCTGGAATTTTTCGCGTTTGTATTTTCCTAAGTAATCATTAAACTGAATCATTAAGTTATGTAACAAACGTTCCACTTGTTCATTTTTATCTTTATCAGTTGTCCAGTTGCTTGGATTTACTTCGCTGAAATCAACACGTTCAAGTAATTTTTGGGTAAATTTCGTACCGCGTGGAATTACTTCTTCACCTAAGATATTTGTAACACCTTGCGAAGTACGGCCATTTACAAGAACGAATAATTTGTCAACTAATTTTAATTTTAAGTTGTAAATATTCTTCTCGTGATCGGTATCTAATTTCTCGATCAATGGTTTTTCTTCCGCTTTTTGTTTTTTATCTTTTACTGCGCGTGAGAATAATTTTTTATCAACTATAACACCTTTTAAAGAAGGAGGTACACGTAAAGAAGCATCTTTCACGTCGCCGGCTTTGTCGCCAAAGATAGCACGTAATAATTTTTCTTCAGGTGAAGGATCAGTTTCTCCTTTAGGAGTGATCTTACCAATAAGGATGTCGCCTTCTTTCACATCGGCACCAATACGGATGATTCCTTTTTCATCAAGGTCTCTGGTCGCATCTTCGCTAACGTTAGGGATATCGGGAGTTAACTCTTCCATACCGCGTTTTGTATCGCGAACTTCAAGCGTATACTCATCAATATGAATGGATGTGAAAATATCTTCGCGAACAATTTTTTCGCTGATCACGATCGCATCCTCAAAGTTGTAACCTTTCCATGGCATGAAGGCAACCTTAAGGTTACGTCCTAATGCCAGCTCGCCGTCTTGCGTGGCATAACCTTCGCATAATACCTGACCTCTTGAAACTTTATCGCCTTTTTTAACGATAGGTTTTAAGTTCATACAGGTACTCTGGTTTGTTTTCTGGAACTTGGTTAATTTGTATGATTTTACATCGCCTTCAAACGAAATAAGTTTTTCGTCTTCGCTGCGGTTGTAACGGATAGTAATTGTATTTGCATCAACATATTCAACAACTCCTTCGCCATCAGCATTAATTAACACACGGCTATCTTCAGCAACACGCGCTTCGATACCTGTACCAACTATTGGAGCTTGCGGGCGCATTAACGGAACTGCCTGGCGCTGCATGTTTGATCCCATCAGGGCACGGTTAGCATCATCATGTTCAAGGAACGGGATGAGTGAAGCCGCGATAGAAGCGATCTGATTAGGAGCAACGTCCATTAAATGGATCTTCTCCGGTTCAAGAACCGGGAAGTCACCTTCGTAACGTGCAGTAACTTTTTTATTCATGAAGTTACCTTTGTCATCTAACGTAGCGTTTGTTTGCGCGATGTTTTTCTGATCTTCTTCTTCTGCCGTTAAGTAAGTGATAGGCTTGTTCACATCTACTTTACCGTTAGTAACGGTGCGGAAAGGTGTTTCAATAAAACCTAACTTATTTACCTTAGCGTAAACGCAAAGTGAAGAAATCAAACCGATGTTTGGTCCCTCAGGAGTTTCAATTGTACATAAACGGCCGTAGTGAGTGTAGTGAACGTCACGTACCTCAAAACCTGCGCGCTCGCGACTTAAACCTCCCGGCCCTAGTGCCGATAAACGACGCTTGTGCGTTATTTCTGATAATGGATTGGTTTGATCCATGAACTGAGATAACTGGTTGGTTCCAAAGAAAGAATTAATTACAGAAGATAATGTTTTAGCATTGATCAAATCGGTTGGCGTAAACACCTCGTTATCACGAACGTTCATACGCTCACGGATAGTACGGGCCATACGCGCTAATCCAACGCCAAACTGTGAATATAACTGTTCGCCTACTGTACGTACACGACGGTTACTTAAGTGGTCAATATCATCCACATCAGTTTTTGAGTTGATTAACTCGATCAGATATTTAATGATCAGGATCATGTCTTCTTTTGTAAGAACACGAATATCCATAGGGATATTTAATCCTAATTTTTTGTTGATACGGTAACGACCAACTTCTCCAAGATCATAACGCTTATCGGAAAAGAATAATTTGTCGATCACGCCACGGGCTGTTTCTTCATCAGGTGGTTCGGCGTTACGTAACAAACGGTAAATAAATTCAATCGCTTCTTTTTCAGAGTTGGTTGAATCTTTTTGAAGTGTGTTATAAATAATCGCGTAATCAGTAGTGTTGATATCCGTTTTGTGAAGGATGATTGATTTTACACCTGCGTCGGCTATTAAGTCGATGTGCGCATCTTCTAAAATAGTTTCGCGATCCAGGATCACTTCATTACGTTCAATTGAAACTACCTCTCCGGTGTCTTCGTCTACGAAATCTTCCAACCATGTTTTAAGAACACGGGCAGCAAGACGACGGCCAACTTCGCGTTTTAATCCAGCTTTACTTACTTTTACTTCATCGGCTAAACCGAAGATCTCAAGAATCTGTTTATCGCTTTCGAAACCGATAGCGCGTAACAAAGTAGTAACAGGTAATTTTTTCTTACGATCAATGTAGGCATACATCACGTTATTGATATCGGTAGCAAATTCAATCCAGCTGCCTTTAAAAGGAATAACGCGCGCACTATATAGTTTGGTACCGTTAGCGTGGCGGCTTTGGCCAAAGAACACACCCGGTGAGCGGTGTAACTGAGAAACAATTACGCGCTCGGCACCATTAATAATAAACGAACCTTTTGGAGACATGTAAGGAATTGTTCCCAGGTATACATCCTGCATAATGGGTTCAAAATCTTCATGTTCAGGATCTGTACAATAAAGGTATAATTTGGCCTTTAAAGGTACAGCATAAGTTAATCCGCGTTCGATACACTCATCAAGAGCATAACGCGGCGGATCTATGTAGTAATCTTTAAACTCTAATACGAAATTGTTACGGGCATCAGAGATTGGGAAGTTTTCGGCAAACACTTTGAATAACCCTTCTTTTTTACGGTTTTCTGGTGTTGTTTCTAACTGGAAAAAATCCTGGAAGGATTTAACCTGAATATCTAGAAAATCCGGATATTCGATCGGAAATTTATTTGACGAGAAATTTACTCGTTTTTGAATTTTTGTACTTGCAGCCAAGGTTATTTAGGATTAAATTAATACAATTTTGACACGCCAAAGTTCTGTTTTTTACTTATAAAAACAGGGAAGAAACCCTTGCAAAAAGAGCTTCTTCCTTGAAAAATATCAGCAAAATTATTTAATTTCACATTTAGCACCGGCATCATCCAAAGCTTTTTTAATTGCTTCAGCCTCATCTTTACCGATACCTTCTTTAACTGGTTTTGGAGCACCGTCAACTAAATCCTTAGCTTCTTTTAATCCAAGACCTGTTAAGTCTTTTACTATTTTAACAACACCTAATTTAGCAGCACCAGCTTCTAATAAGATTACGTCGAAAGTAGTTTTAGCAGCTGCAGCTTCTCCGCCGCCACCACCAGAAACAACAACTGCCGCAGCAGCTGGCTCAATTCCGTACTCATCTTTTAAGATTTTCGCTAAGTCTTGTACTTCTTTTACTGTTAAGCCTACTAATGTTTCAGCTATTGATTTTACGTCTGCCATTTTTTATGGTTTTTATTTTATTTTTAATTTGTTTGTTTCCGGTTTTTTCAAACCGCTTTGTTATTGTTTCTTTTTTGCAATTGTATTATGCGGCAGCTTCTTCAGCGCCTTTGTGTTTGTTCTCCAGTCCACCGATTACGCGTTGGATAGGTGATTGTAACAACATAATAATGTCTCCAATTAATTCGTTCTTCGACTTCAGTGAAGCTAAAGACTCTAAATTATTGTCGCCAATGTAAACCATTTCTTCAACGAAAGCAGCTTTAAGGGCAGGCTTTTTTTCTTTTTTCCTGAAATCTCTGATGATTTTTGCAGGAACATTTGAAGTGTCGGTAAACATTAAAGCGGTTTCTCCTTTTAAAGCAGGGATCAGCTCGGCTAATCTGCTATCGGAGGCGCGCTCAATGGCTTTCTTTAATAAAGTATTTTTTACTACTGTAACAGATACTTTTTTATCGAAACATACCTTACGAAATGCATTTACTTTTTCAACTGTTAAAGAAGAACAATCTGCTAAATAGATTTTGTTGTTGGCGTTTAATTTTTCTACCAACTGATCTATTACTTCTGTTTTTTCGGCTTTATTCATTTAAGCAGTGTTTTTAATTAGTTGAATGATTTGGTGTCAATGATAATGCCCGGACTCATAGTGCTGCTTAAGGTTACAGATTTTACATAAGTACCTTTTGCAGAAGAAGGCTTTAATTTCACAACAGTATTTAAAAGTTCGTTAGCGTTTTCTTCTAATTTAGAAGCATCGAAACTTGCTTTTCCAATGCCTGCATGAATAATGCCGGCTTTGTCTACTTTGAAATCAATTTTACCACCTTTTGAGTCAGTTACGGCCTTAGCGATATCCATAGTAACAGTACCTGTTTTAGGATTAGGCATTAAACCGCGGGGACCTAACACACGACCTAAAGCACCAACTTTACCCATAACCGAGGGCATAGTGATGATTACGTCTACATCTGTCCATCCACCTTTAATTTTTTCGATATACTCGTCTAATCCAACGAAGTCAGCACCTGCTGCTTTAGCTTCCGCTTCCTTGTCAGGAGTTACGAGCGCTAAAACGCGCATGGTTTTACCAGTACCGTGAGGTAAGGTAACTGTACCACGTACCATTTGATTAGCTTTACGAGGATCAACTCCTAAACGGATCGCAAGATCCACAGATGAATCAAATTTAGTTGTAGTAATTTCTTTTACAACCTTTGAAGCCTCTGCAATGGAGTAAGCTTTACTACCGTCGAATTTCGCGATAGCTGCTTTTCTTTTTTTAGTTAACGTTGCCATTTGTAAGCTTGTTTTTGTTTGTTAATAATTGATTTAATTAGTGAGGTTTTTCCCCTGTTACTGTAACACCCATGCTACGTGCAGTTCCCGCAACCATGTTCATTGCAGATTCAATTGTAAAACAGTTCATGTCAACAATTTTATCTTCAGCGATCTTTTTAACCTGGTCCCAGCTTACTGAGCCCACTTTTTTACGGTTACTGGTTGGCGAACCTTCTTTAATTTTAGCAACCTCCATAATTTGGATGGCAACCGGTGGACGTTTGATAACAAAATCAAACGACTTATCGTTGTAAACATTAATAATAACCGGTAAAACTTTACCAGCCATTTCCTGGGATCTTGCATTAAATTGCTTGCAAAATTCCATGATGTTTACACCTTTGGCACCTAATGCCGGACCAATGGGAGGCGAGGGGTTAGCAGCTCCACCTTTGATTTGCAACTTTACAATTGCTGTTAACTCTTTTGCCATTTTCTGTTTATTTTATTTGTTTTATCGTTGGTTTTTCGTTTTGAGCCCCGATGCGATCGGGGTACTTTGAGTTGGAAGCAGCAAAGCACCTCTTTCAACTAATCAACCTTCAATGCGTTTATATTATTCTTTTTCAACCTCGCCAAAGTTAAGTTCTACCGGCGTTTTACGTCCAAAGATCTTAACAGTAACCTTGATTTTCTTTTTGTCTTCCATTACTTCTTCAATAATACCATTGAAGCCGTTGAAAGGACCATTAATTACTTTTACGCTTTCACCAACCGTGTAGTTAGTTGAAACAGTTCCTTCGCTTTCGGTAAGTTCATCTACCTTTCCTAAAATGCGGTTAACCTCGCTTAAACGCATTGGTACCGGTTCTCCGCGTTTGGTTTCTCCCAAAAAGCCAATTACACCGGTGATGTTTTTAATAATGTGAGGAATCTCACCCGAAAGATTAGCTTCAATTAATACATAACCAGGATAAAAAGAACGTTCTTTGGTGGTTTTTTTACCGTTACGTATCTGGATAATCTTTTCAGTTGGGATTAACACCTGCGACACATGATCGCCCAATTTTAAGCGGGAGATCTCAACTTCAATATATTGTTTTACCTTTTTTTCCTGACCACTGATGGCGCGTACTACGTACCACTTCTTAGTCACGGTGTCGGTTTTTGTTACTTCAGCCATTTTTTAAATTACTTAATTAAATTATAAGCTTCTTTCATTAATAATTCGAACAGAAAATCCATTCCGAAAACCACTAATGCAATAATAACCGAAGAAACCATTACTACCAGAGCGCTGCTTTGAAGCTCAGCCCAGGTTGGCCAACTTACTTTGTTTACAAGTTCGTTACGTGTTTCAGAAAAATAAGTTCCTATTTTGCTCATATCCTTTATGTTTAAAGTTACAGGCTTAAAGTTTGAAGTTCGGTGAACTTTTAACTTTAAACTTGGAACTGTTCTTAAGCACGGGCGGAGAGATTCGAACTCCCATCAACGGTTTTGGAGACCGCTATTCTACCATTGAACTACGCCCGTAATTGCTAATTCAAGTCAGCCTTTTTAAAAATGGCAAAACGGCAACCCTTCCTCGCAGAGGAAGGGTGCCATTTTGCCTATATTTATGACTATGGCTTAGTCTAAAATTTCAGTTACCTGGCCCGCACCTACTGTACGACCACCTTCGCGTATAGCGAAACGTAAACCTTTATCCATCGCAATTGCGTTGATTAAGTTTACAGTAATGGTAACGTTATCACCAGGTAAAACCATTTCGCGTCCTGCTTCTAGTTCAATTTCTCCTGTAACGTCAGTTGTACGGAAATAGAATTGTGGACGGTATTTATTTTGGAATGGAGTATGACGTCCACCTTCTTCTTTTTTAAGAATGTAAACCTCTGCTTTAAATTTAGTGTGAGGTTTTACTGAACCCGGTTTAATGATAACCATACCACGTTTGATGTCTTTTTTCTCAACACCACGTAATAATAATCCAACGTTATCTCCAGCTTCACCGTAATCTAAGATCTTACGGAACATTTCAACACCGGTAACCGTAGATACTAATTTCTCAGCACCCATACCGATAATTTCAACGTTATCCGCTGTGTTGATTACTCCTGTTTCGATACGACCTGTAGCAACAGTTCCACGACCAGTGATAGTAAACACGTCTTCAACCGGCATTAAGAATGGTTTTTCTTTTTCGCGCGGAGGAATTGGAATATAAGCATCAACCGCATCCATTAGATCCATGATCTTACCAACCCATTTTGGATCGTTATTTAATCCACCTAAAGCAGAACCCTGAATAATTGGAGTAGCATCACCATCAAACTTGTAAAAAGTCAATAATTCGCGAATTTCCATTTCAACAAGTTCTAATAACTCAGGATCTTCAACCATGTCAACCTTGTTCATAAATACAACCAATTTAGGAACACCAACCTGGCGGGCAAGAAGGATATGCTCACGTGTTTGTGGCATAGGTCCGTCTGTTGCAGCAACCACAAGGATAGCACCGTCCATTTGGGCAGCACCTGTAACCATGTTTTTCACATAATCGGCGTGACCAGGACAGTCAACGTGAGCATAGTGACGTTTCTCAGTTGCATACTCAACGTGAGATGTGTTAATAGTGATACCACGTTCTTTTTCTTCAGGTGCGTTATCAATTGAAGAGAAGTCGCGAAGTTCAGCTAAACCTTTTCCAGCTAATACAGTAGTAATAGCGGCGGTTAATGTAGTTTTTCCGTGGTCAACGTGACCGATGGTCCCAATGTTTACGTGTGGTTTGGAACGGTCGAATTTTTCTTTTGCCATAGTTGTTTATTTTTTCTTTGTTATTTTATGTTTGTTTCTTAGTGTTTATAACTAATTGAGCTGTTGAGCAGGATTGAACTGCCGACCTCTTCCTTACCAAGGAAGTGCTCTACCACTGAGCTACAACAGCTTATTGTTGCCGTTCAACGCGCAGAGAGCCTGTAAGCATTTCTCTAGTTCGGAGTACAACATCTTCTCACAATTTCAATTCATTAAAAGAACTTACCGTTTAGATGCACGAAAAGTCCCTCATTTTGGGGACTGCCAGGAGCCGAAAAACCGTGATACACAAGCCTTTCCTTTACCTGTCCCACCTAGGCGGGATATTTCTACATCTCTGTCCAACAACACTGTTCAACAGACAAAAATTCACGGCAACACCATGTCTTTGTCTTTTGGAGCGGAAGACGGGTCTCGAACCCGCAACCTCCAGCTTGGAAGGCTGGAGCTCTACCAATTGAGCTACTTCCGCTTATGATTTAGATTTTAGAGAGAAGATTTATGAAGTAATCTCCTAAAATCTTAAATCTGATTTCTTAAATCAGGCAACCGGCTAACTTCGCATTGACGCTAAGTCGGCCTCGTGGGGACAGGAGGATTCGAACCTCCGAAGCATAAGCAACAGATTTACAGTCTGTCCCATTTGGCCACTCTGGTATATCCCCAATCACAAAAAAAAGAGCCGAAGAAGGGACTCGAACCCCCGACCTACTGATTACAAATCAGTGGCTCTACCAGCTGAGCTACTTCGGCATTTCCATTTTACAAAGAACTACCCCTAAAAAAGGGATTGCAAAGGTAATTAAACTTTTGAAATGAACAAAGATTTATTAATAATTTCATAAAAATTTTGGTAAAAGGTCTTTTTTTTAAATCAGTTTAGTATTCTAAGCTCATTTGGAAGGTAATTATTAATACGGTTAGGCAATAATTTTGCCCACCCTAAACCCATGTTTTTGTAAGTGATAAGCGAAAAGCCACTCCTCTTCAGATCAGTTGTAAATGTTTCTTTTCTGAGGTATTTCAAGGCACCTGGCTTATCAAGGTCAAGATTAACGGCATTAACATCAATGCTCCAGGCCAGTTCCTGATTGGGCACAAGATCCTTTCCTTTTATTTCTCCTAATGCAACACCTGCTTTTTTCAGGTAAAAATTTTCTGGCAACGAAATAAAAGATAATGCGGCTTTATTTATTAAATGGTACTGTGGCCCGTTTTTAAAAATATGCTTACCACCCATATTCACCATGCCCGACAATACCGTCAATTCCGCTTTGGACAGAAGATGTTCTTTAGTTTTTAAAGAATAAGCCGGATTGTCAGATTTTCCTTTTTTTCGCAGAACAGCCAGAAAAAAACCTTCGCTTTGTGTTAAATGCGGATAAAAGCGGAAGCCCGCCGGTGTTTCAACCACCCCCCAGTTTTTATCTAGCTCAAGAGGCACATAGGCCATTTCAAAATCCTTTTCCAGCCATTGAACAATATTTTCGTTTTCTTCAACAGAATAAGAACATGTACTATAAATAAGCACTCCGTTTTCCTTCAAAGCCGGGAGTATATCAGCCAGAATCCGTTTTTGTCTTGCACTGCATAGACTAACATTTTCAGTGCTCCATTCATCTATGGCATCGGGTTGCTTTCTGAACAGTCCGCTTCCACTGCACGGAGCGTCTACCACTATTGCGTCAAAGTAATCAGGAAGTTCGGTAAATTTTAACGGATCATTGTTCGTAACAATAGTATTGGCAGTTCCCCATTTGCTGAGGTTTTGGGCAAGTATTCCGGCTCTTGATTTAACCACTTCATTGGCAACCAGCAAGCTTTCAGGTGTAAGTAAGGAATTTATAAGAGTGCTTTTCCCGCCAGGAGAGGCGCAAACGTCAAGTATTTTAAGGGGCAGCGACAGATTAAGGGTTGATTTTAGGGCATGCTCTAAAAACATACTTCCCGCTTCCTGCACATAATAGCAGCCTGCCTGAAACAAGGGGTCCAGGGTAAAAGAAGGGCGGTGGTTGAGGTAAAAGGCGCCAGAACACCACTTCACCGGCCCGTCGGGTTCAAAATCAAGATCTACAGCCTTGAAGGGATTACGGCGAATACTGGTAATTTTATTTTCTTCACGATGAGCCTCAATAAAATTTTTCTCATCAAAACCCGTTAATCCCTGCAGGCTCCCGATCAATTGTTTAGGCAGGTCTTTCATTAATGCAAAGTAATAAATAATTTAGACGCGGAAATATGATTTTAAAGAGTAAGGAAAAAATAATCACTCCCCTGGTGGCGCTTGAAAAAATGAAGAACTGGTGTGCATATCAGGAACGTTCACAAAATGAAGTGCGGCAAAAACTTTTTGAGTTTAAGCTTGAAGAAGAACAGGTTGAATGGATTATTTCGGAACTGGTAACAGAAAAATTTTTAAATGACGAAAGATTCGCAATAGCTTATGCCGGTGGAAAATTCAGAATTAAGCACTGGGGCCGGAATAAAATAAAGATGGGTCTCAAGCACCATAAAATAAGTGATTACTGCATTTCAAAAGCACTTAAAAGCATAGAGGAGCAGGCTTATGAAAAGATCTTAATTAAAGTAATTGAAAAGAAACTTCGATTAACCAAAACAACAGATAAACGTAAAAAACAATATGAAGTAATTAATTACGCCATTTCGCGCGGTTTTGAAAGCGACTTGGTTATTGAGCAATTAAAACTAATTTTAAACCCTGAGTAAATAAAATGAATTTAGATTTAAAAAATAAAAGAGCCATAGTGTGTGGAAGTACCCAGGGAATTGGGAAGGCAGTAGCCATTGAATTGGCTTTACTTGGGGCAAATGTAACACTGATCGCAAGAAACGAACAGAGTTTAAAGTCGGTTAAGTCGGAACTGTCAAATAACGGTTCGCAGCTGCACTCCTATCTGTGCGCAGATTTTAGCGAACCCTCCAAATTGAAGGATCTTGCTGAGCAATTTATCCAACGCAGCGGTCCCGTTCACATTTTGGTAAACAACACAGGCGGTCCGCCATCCGGTCCGGTAATTAAAGCCAAAACGGAAGAATTTATAAACGCTTTTAATAATCATCTCATCTGTAATCATATTATGGTGCAGGCATGTGTTGAAGGTATGAAAAACAGTGGATATGGTAGGGTTGTGAATATTATTTCAACATCAGTAAAAGCGCCCTTGCCAAATCTGGGGGTAAGCAATACCATAAGGGCCGCTGTTGGTAATTGGGCTAAAACAATGGCCAACGAACTAGGCCAATTTGGAATAACTGTTAATAATGTTTTGCCGGGAGCCACTGCAACGCAACGTTTAACCGGTATTATTGAAGCCAAAGCGGCAAAGACAAATATCAGTAACGATGAAATAAAAAAAGAAATGCTGCATGAAATTCCTTTAGGCAGATTTGCAGAAGCATGGGAAGTTGCCAACGCAGTTGCCTTTCTTGTATCGCCGGCCGCGGCCTATATTAACGGGATCAATCTACCTGTTGACGGGGGTCGCACGGCCAGCCTTTAGAAGTTAACATCGCTCTGTTATTAAAACATTTACCATTCTGCTAACTAAAGAGTTACTAAAGTTAATTTAGTTGCATGATAAAATATTTATTTATTCTCATTAATTTCCTGTCAATTTTTCTTTACAGCTTATTCAGCGGAGATGGTGGAGTAGTTATTACAAATAATTTTCCAAATGCCATAAAGCCCGGTAAAGAGGTAAACGTTGAAGTGAAAATCACAAAAGGAAACATGAGCGGCTTCGCTAAAATGCAGCTCGAATTGCCCGCGGGTTTGTCAGTAACAGAAGGCGATAGCCGCGATGCAAACTTTACCATGATGGATGGAACAGCCAAATGGGTTTGGGCCAGTTTGCCGGCAGAAAATGAAATTATTTTAAAACTCACATTAGTGGCAGACGCTTCTGCTCCGCAAGGCAAAACTGTTATTTCAGGAAAATATTCTTTTGTTGAAAATAATGCAAAAACCGTGGTGGAGATGAGTCCTTTTGAAATAAATATTGGTGGTGAGGCTACAGCGGTTAATAATTCGAACAGCAATACTTCAAAACCAAAAGAAAAGTCGGAAGCTGTTGCAAAAGAAAAAGAAAATTCAGCCGCTACTACTACGTCTTCAGAAACAACTTCAGGTAATACTCAAACAAACACCAACCGCGAGCCTGACGGAAATATTACTGTAGAAAGAACAATTACCAAAGGAGCTACAGAAGGGGAATACGTTGTAAACATTAAAGTTCTTAAAGGTTTAACGAAAGGCTTTGCACGTTACAGCGACGATCTTCCGGCAGATTTAATTGCAAAAGCGGGAAAAACGGAGGGTGCATCTTTTTCTGTAGCAGATGGCAAAGTAAAATTTGTATGGGTTGCGGTTCCTGAAAAGGAAGAGCTTGACTTATCTTATTCTTTAGCCGGAATAGCAAAGCCTGTAACTCTAAATGGCGAGTATTCATTTCTGGAACAAAATCAAAGTAAAAAATACACATTGAAGCCCAAAACAATTACTCCTGAAGCCAAAACCGACGATAAATCAACCAAAGAACAGACCACCAAAGAAACAACTTCGGTTACCGAAACAAAGGAAAAAACCACCGGCACCAATAGTGTTACTCCAACCGATTCTCAGGTAAACGGTTCAGAAAAAACCACAAAAGAAAAGGAAGGCACTGAGCCCTTTAACAAAAAGGAAGGCAGTGTTAAATACATGGTGCAGGTAGGAGCCTTTACTAACAGCTCTGTTACCGCAGACAGATTAAAAAAGAAATTCAAAATTTCTGAAAGAATTCACAGTGAATTTGAGGGCGGATTCTCCAAATTTATGGTTGGATCGCACCAGGAATATAAAAGCGCACGCGATCACCGCGAAAAAATTAAATCAGATAATGGTGTGGCAAGTGCCTTTGTAGTGGCATATAACATAGGTAAAAGAATAACCGTTCAGGAAGCTTTGATGATAAGCAACCAAAAGTGGTTTAAATAAATATTTTTTATATATTTACCTATTATTCTTTATGAAGAAACTAATACTTTTTATATTATTTTTAGTTTCTATATCTGTAAAATCACAAACAGATACATCCGCGTTAGATAAGCTAACGCCGGAGGAATTATTAAAACATTACCAAAACGAAAAAGAACCATACTCCACGTATAAAGGTCCTGAAAAAATTGGCGACTCTTTGTATTTTGAACTTAATCCTCAGGTAATTCCTACACAAACGGTTTACGCAGAGTCGTTGTTCCGTTTCGGTGATGACGGAACTGGCCGTGACCGGTTTCATCTTCTTGACAGCATGAATAATGCAGATCAGAAATTAAAACCAAAAATTTCTTTAGGGGCAGGCCGATTGGGTTATTATGGCGATCTGTATCAAAAACATTTTCAATCACCCTTAACGGCACGTCCGGCCTTTGATCTGAATGTATCTCAACGTTTAACCCGATATCTTCAGTTAAACTTTAATGTAATGTTTGGTAAACTTGGAGCCAATGAAAATACAACTACAAGACATGAAAATTTTCAATCAGAAATCAGAGCGGGAGGCGTAAACCTATTGTATGATTTCGGGAATTTTATTCCGGACCAATATAAAGTAAGACCCTTTATAAGCGTTGGTGTTGCAGGATTTGAATTTTTAACCAAAACCGATCTAAAAGACCGGAATGGAAATACTTATTATTATTGGAGCGACGGAAGCGTTAAAGATAAGGCGGAAGGTGCGGCAGATGCTCAATTTGCAGTGGACCTTAAACGTGATTATACTTATGAAACCGATGTGCGGGAAAGAAATGCTGACGGATTTGGAAAGTACCGCGAAGCTGCCATAGCTATACCCATAGGCGCCGGAGCTATAATGAAAGTAACAGACCGTATAGATTTAAAACTTAATTTCCAGGTATTCTTTAGCAATACCGATTATCTGGATGGTGTTTCAAATAAAAGTATAGGAACCAGAAAAGGAGATACTAAAAAAGATAATTTCAGTTATACTTCTTTTGCTTTGCAATATGATTTGATTGCAAAACCAATAGCTCAGAAAGAAAAATTAAGAAACGATACTACGGGCGACAAGTTTTGGCTTGCCATGGAAAATGAAGATACTGATAAAGATGGGGTAACCGATTTTAAAGATGAATGCCAGGGTACACCAGAAGGGGTAAAGGTGGATGAAAAAGGTTGTCCGATTGATGATGATAAAGACGGAATTCCAAATTACAGAGACGATGAATTGGCAACGGTTGCAGGAACACCTGTTAATGAGCGGGGTGTGGCTCAAACGCCGGAATACTGGCAGGCATGGTATAACCAGTTTAATAATGATTCGGTAGGTGATAATGTTAAGGAAGAAATTGTTGGTAATGCGTTTACACTTGATCCGAAAAAAACAAATTTCAAAGGCAAACGTGAGCAATATACCGTTGAGCTGGTAAGGTACTTAGGTTCTATACCTAGTGATGAGATGGCCATGTTATTAAGTATTGGCGATATTAAATCCATTACACTTGAAGACGGAACCACCGTTGTTTATATTGCGGGCGAATACAATAAAGTGGCTACGGCTATTAAGCGCCGCGATGAATTTAGAAAAGAAGGAAATAAGGATGCGGCTATCTCAAAAATAAAAGGTAAAAATATTATCAAGATTACCGATGAAGAGCTCGCTGAAATTATAAGAAGAGAAAATGAAGAGGATCTTGCGGCCATAAACACGGGTACCGCTTCAGGTACAAACTCCGGGGTAGAGGTAGAAGAGTCTTTTAGTAAAACAGATATTGTTTACCGCGTTCAACTTGGCGCTTTTAAAAACAAAATCAGTACCAGTATATTTAATACAAGCGCAGGTGTGTTAGAATTAAAAACCAATGACAACGTTTACAGATATGTAACAAAAGGATTTAAAACCATTGAAGGCGCCGCGGCCGTTAGGGCCGATCTTGTTGTTCAGGGTTACAGCGATGCCTTTGTTACTGCCTATAAAGAAGGAAAACGCATTCCGATGAATGAAACCAAGGCCACAATGGACAAGTCTTATAAAGAAGATTTGAATGAAAGCAAAACATTCAGTTCCATTGATAAAAAACTGGTTCAGTTTAAGATTCAATTGGGTGCTGTTAGAAAGCAAGCTTCAGAAAAGGCAATGGATGAAAAGGTAAAAGGTATTAAGGACATTGAAAAGCAGGCTACCAATACCGGAAGCATCCGTTATACTTCCGGTAAGTTCACGGATTATTCTGAGGCAAAAAAATACTTGAATACTCTTGTGGAACAAGGTTTTTCAGATGCCTTTTTAATAGCTACATTCAAAGGCGATCTAATTTCCATTCAGGAAGCTTTAGAGTTGTTGAAGTAATACTTTAAAAATTTTCATTTCTGCATCATGCACGTACCAACATTCTTATGAGTACGTGATATTAAAGAGATCGCTTCGGCAGAATAAATTTCCATGTAAGCTTCGCGATGACGACATTCGTTAAGAGATCGCTTCAGCCAGGGTAAATTGTATGTAAGCTTCGCGATGACGGCTCTCATTGAGAGATCGCTTCGGTCAGGTAAAATCTATGTAAGCCTCGCGATGACGAATGAAGGGAGCCAATCCGTTCTTCCGATCGAGTCCGTGTTAGTTAAATACGAGAGAAGGAATCTCTTTCGCTAAGAGATCGCTTCGGCAGAATAAATTTCTATGTAAGCTTCGCGATGACGGCATTCGTTAAGAGATCGCTTCAGCCAGCGTAAATTGTATGTAAGCTTCGCGATGACGGCTCTCAATGAGAGATCGCTCGGTCAGATAAAATCTATGTAAGCCTCGCGATGACGGCTCTCATTGAGAGATCGCTTCAGCCAGGAAAAACTCTTTGAGCCTCGCGATGGACGGTCAAGATAAAATTTCTCTAACGGAAGAGGTGTTGTCATTTGACAATGCATGAAGAAAGTAAAAAAAACCGCAACCCCATTGCAGCAAGGTTGCGGTGGGACACATGAAAAATTTTTATTTAGTCCTTGTTGTTTTCTTTTGTATCAATATGAATCCCATCTTTTCCAATTTTTACATTGGCGTCTTTTGAATTAATATGTATGCCGTTTTTGTCAATCTGAACATTCCCGTCGTTACTGTTTTCATTTACATTGCCCGGCGGTAAAGGTGGTGAGGGTGGGGGAGATAATAATAAATTATGAGGATCGGTTTCCAGTCCTTCGCAGTCAATACATTCCAAACCTAATTTGGTCATTATCCATCTGCGGTTTGCCATATCGCCATCATAAGTATTGGTAACGTTTTCAACATCGGATATAAAACTTTCAAGACTTTTATCCAGGTGGATAACTTTTCCGCGCGGTACTTTTATCAGCACCCTCACTTCCTGCACCCTGAATTTTTCATCAGGTGATACGGTAAATAGTTCATCCAATGAAAGCACACTGTCTTTTTGAATAATTTTATAATCAATCAGTTTTGCGCGTTCCGAAGCAGAACGTTTGTCCTCACCCCTGGCTTTTTTAATAATGTATACTTCAAAATTATCGGTTAAAGAAGGAACAATATTTAAACTGGCATAACCAATAATAAATTTTTTCTTACCTGTGTTTCCTATAACGTAATCGTTGTTTCTTCGCGACTTCATTGAACCATAACGGTAATCGTCCTCGTCTGAATCTTCGTTGGAAGAAGTGTGAGCTGTTAATTCTTTGTTTTTATTTAAAGTTATATAAAGAGTATCATGCTGAATAATCTGAACCTGTTCTTTTATTTTGCCTTCGTTTCCAAAATCTTTACCGGTGGTAATGGCTACAAAAAGCACAACAATAAATCCTATCAGCCAAATCATTCCTGCGCTGAGGTTTAACCAGCGGTTAGTATAAACAATACGGAACAAAAGTTTTACGCCACCATAGATCATCATTAAAATGGGAATCCCAAAAAAGAGTGTCATGCCAAATATGCCCAGAGTGTAATGACTTCTTTCAAGAAAAAACAAGTTCACCCAATCGTTAAACTCGCTGTTTGTGCCAATCAAGGAGAATCCGAAAATACTTGATATAAAAACAAACATGAATAATACTCCAAAAGCAAGAAGAATAAATCCAATGATACGGGCAAATAGTTTACCAAACATTAAAAAAAACTCTTTTATAAATTCAACAACTTTATCAAAGAAGTTACGGGGCTGACTAAAATCTTTATTTTTAAAATCGTTTCCGTATTTCTCCATCCGTTTTTTAAGCTGTTCTGCTTCTTCCTTTACAGTTTTACTTATGTTATTGATGTCAATGCGTTCGCCACGCATGGCTAATTTATCGGCAGTAGTTTTAGCTTCGGGAATAACTATCCAAAGAATAAAATATATCCAGAGCGAAACACCTCCGAAGAAAATCAGAAGAAACATCGCAAGGCGAATCCAAACAACGTCAACGTCGAAATAAGCCGCAATTCCTGAGCATACACCTGCCACGGCCTTATGGTCGGGGTCGCGGAACATGCGTTTTTTCACTGGTTCGTTAATATCAAACGAAGGAATTTCACTTTCTGACCGCGGGTTTTCGTGTGTTTGGTCTCCTGCAAATTCTTCCGGCCTGCCCATGGTTTCCATTACAAAATCTACATCGGCCATAAGAACCACCTGCTTAACGGCGCTGGTTCTGCCTTGTAGCATTTCGGCGATCCGCGCTTCAATGTCGCTCATAATTTCATTGCCGCCTTCGGTACGGTTAAAATAACCTTTTATGGTAGCCAGGTATTTGCTGAGTTTATCAAAGGCTTCCTCTTCAATATGAAAAATAATACCGCTGATATTTATGGTAACTGTTTTATTCATGATGTCTGTTTTATAAGATGATTATCCGTTGAAGGATGTTTAATTATTTTTTTCAATGGTTTTATTAACTGCGTCAACTAATTCAAGCCAGCTAAGCTGTAGTTCCTTTAAGTATTGCAGACCAATTTCTGTAAGTTTATAATATTTACGTGGCGGGCCACTGGTACTTTCTTCCCACCGGTATGCTAACAACCCGGTGTTTTTTAACCGCGTGAGTAAGGGATAAAGCGTGCCTTCAACTACTACTAACTTTGTATCTTTTAGCTTTTCGATGATTTCGGTTGGATAAGCATCTTTTTTTGATAAGATAGAAAGTATGCAGAGTTCAAGAACACCTTTGCGCATTTGTGTCTGCGCGCCCGCTCGTTCATTACTGCCCGATGGATTGGATGTATTCTCTGAATTTATCATTTCTTTTATTTTTTAGGTTGAAGCCTGGGCTCCGGATAAATTATTTTATTTTAAAGTTGAGCGTAACACTGTTAATAACATCTTGTTTAAGCTCGGTGAAATGGAGAGTATAAAATTGCTTTTCAATTTTATTTTTAAGAATGGCATCATTTGTTTTTGCAAATACAAAATTTACCTTACCGGTTTGATCGGTACTAAAAAGTATTTCTACTTTTTGTTCGGTTATTGAAGCGGAAAAAACAAGCGATTCTTTTATGACTTTTTCATTTGAAGTGTCTGTTTCTTTAAGCGGACCGTTGGGTTTTGCGGTAAATGAGGTTAAAGTTAAGCCTGCGATTAAA
>JAOQAF010000240.1 GCA_025963735.1 Bacteroidota bacterium | reverse complement strand
AAAAGTAAAAATGGCCGCAATGCCCTCCCCTGTTAAGGCTTCATCGCCTCATGAAAAGGTTGTTTAACTTTTCTTGATTTATTAAAAATTTAAAAGTGAGGCCTGCTAAATAGTTATCTTAGGATATTTTTCCACACATTTTTTCTCCGAATAGGAGGGGGAAATTGATCAGGCATACAGTTTTCCAGAAATTAAATATACCTTACAACAGATGCATACTGCCCATTGCTTATTGATTGATGATGATACTGAGGATCAGGATGTATTTGATATGTGCCTTAAAAAAGTGAATCCGGATATTAAATTCAGGGCAATGAACGATGGTGTACAGGCCCTTGCCGCTCTTAATGCAGAGCCTGGTTATTCTCCAGATTATATTTTCCTGGATATGAACATGCCCAAAATGAATGGCCTTGAATGCCTGAAAGAACTTAAAAAAATTCCGCGTTTAAAAGAATCCAAGATATTTATGTATTCAACTACATCCGAAAAATCTGTGGTAACAGAAAGTATCAACTTGGGGGCCACAGATTTTATTATTAAACCGGCTAAAACAGCGCACTTAAAGGACAAGCTTGCCAGAATATTTTCAATAGTAACTAAAATTAACCAATCGGATATAAAATAATGGCAGAACTAAATGATAATCTTGCCGGGGGTAACCTCCGCGACATGAAGAATCTTTACCAGCGTATGATTGAAGAGATTCAGGACTATGCCATTATTTTAATGGATAAGAACGGTATTATTTTAAACTGGAATAAGGGCGCGCAGAAAATTAAAGGTTATAGTGAGAAGGATATACTTGGAAAACACTTCAGTATTTTTTACCTCGAGGAAGATCTTAAGAATAACTTACCTCAAAAGTTAATGAAGGAGGCCGAAGATACAGGACGCGCCGCACAGGAAGGATGGCGAAAAAGAAAGGATGGCACGCGGTTTTGGGGCAGCATAACAATTACAGCTCTGCATGATGATGATAACAAAGTAATAGGTTTTAGTAAAGTAACGCGGGACCTAACAGACAAAAAGAAGGCCGAAGATAATCTCAGACTCAGCGAAGAGCGTTATCACCGCATGATTGCCGAAGTACAGGATTACGCCATAATTTTATTGAGCGCAGATGGCACCATTGAAAACTGGAACGCCGGCGCCGAAAAAATTAAAGGGTACACCGCTAAAGAAGTGCTTGGTAAAAAGTTTGAATTGTTCTATACCGAGGACGACAAGAAAAGTAATCTTCCTTCAAAATTATTAAATGAAGCCAGAGAGAACGGCAAAGCCCTGCAGGAAGGATGGCGAGTTAGAAAAGACGGGAGCAGATTCTGGGGCACCATTGTAATTACTGCCTTACACAATAAAGAAGGAGAGGTTATTGGTTTTTCAAAAGTTACGCGTGATCTTACACAAAAAAAAGAAGCCGAAGATAAGCTTGCAGCATACACTGCAGAACTTGAGATTCAAAACAGTGAGCTGGAACAGTTTGCCTACGTAGCATCGCACGATTTGCAGGAGCCGCTTCGCAAAATACAAACCTTCACAGGTCTTATTCAGGATAACTTAGATGATCCTGAATTTGTAAAAACTTATTTTGCAAAATTAGATTCAAGCGCGCAGCGCATGGCCGAACTGGTAAAATCTTTGTTGAACTACAGTCGCCTTTCTCAACATAAAGAAAAAGAATACGAAGATAAGGTAGACCTTAAAACCCTCTTAAAGGAAGTGGAGGAAGATTTTGAATTGCTTATAGAAGAAAAAAAGGCAGTGATTGAGAGCCACGATTTGCCTGTTGTATACGGAAACCAAATGCAGCTTGGCCAGCTTTTCTCAAACCTGATAGGTAATTCACTCAAATTTTCAACCGAGAAGCCCCTCATTAAAATAAGTTCAAGTCTGGTAAATAAATATAAAATTTTCGAAGCGCCAAAAACTTTAATTGAAAACAAATACCTGGAACTTAAATTTGAAGACAATGGCATTGGCTTTGAAGAACAATACAGTCAGAAAATTTTTTCATTGTTTCAGCGTCTACATGGCAAGCAAACATATGCGGGCACAGGCATAGGATTAGCTTTGTGTAAACGTATCGCTGAAAATCACGGCGGATACATATACGCCACCAGTGAGCTGGGTAAAGGGGCAACCTTTTATGTATACCTCCCTTACAGTAAATATGCCGGAAAAGCCATTAACTAATGTTAAGGCAAACATCATAAAATGTAAACGCGGCTCTTAAAAGTAAAATTAGCGGACCCATTTTACGGCCTCGGTAGTTTTTTAATCTTCACTTCAAAAAGGGAATCATTTTCTACATGCTTTGCCGCGATAAATGAACTGATCTCCTTGAAATTATGTCCGGACAAGCCCTAAAGCATTTTATTTTAAAACATTTTTCAGGCATGATTATTAAGTGAGATTATTGTCGGACCCAGCTTTTTTTATTAACTGAAAAAAATTAAAAATGAAAATCCATACAAAAATTAAAACGCTGTTACTTGTATTATTTACGTATGCAGGCTTTGCACAAAACCAAACCGGATCTAATACAGAAAGTAACAAAAATGTGCACAATGCCAATGATTATAAAGACGCTAAACAATTTGAAAAATTTAAGGACAGGAAAGATGTAGTTGCAGCGTGGCAAATTAAACAGTTAAGGGAAGGCGCTTTGGTAGTGCGTTTAAAAACCAATCAAAAAGTAATAGATGGTTTAAGGGCGCAGGGCAAGAATGAACTTGCTTTAGATAAAGAAAAAGAGCAATACGTTATAAATGCCAATACCATGCAGGCTTTTAGAGATAAGTTTAAATTTTGTAAGGTATATTTTATGTACAGCAACAATTCAGATACTCTACTGAGAGGCACCAGAAAAGGTGTGTTTTTAGATTCAAATCTAAAGGTAGATCCGGCCATTGTAATGAATGAAAAATTTTATCTGTTGGCAGAGGAGGATTACCGTTACAATTCTTCAATTGGTTTTGTTCCTGAAGATTCAGCAAAAAAAATTGTGGAAACAGGAAATAATACTCAGGAAGAAGGAATAATAATTAAAAACAAATACGGTCACCAGCTGAAAGGCCCTTTTCCTTATTCGGTGGAGGAGGCAAATTATATGAATGCGGTATACGATGTTCCGGTTAGCGCCTCCGCTTCACCAGATGGCAAGGCCTCGTATACTTATAAAGTAAATAAAACGTTATTAGCCGAAATGGAATCGAAGGACAGAAAAAAGACTGCTTTAAAAAATTCATCCGGCTCAACCGTAAAAATTAAAAAGCAATACATGTATGAAAAGATCGCAGCTCTGGTAGACAAACTCGATAACGCCCTCTTCCATTACTATAACAACACACAGAAATTTGATGATAGTAAAATAGAAGAATCAGTAAAACCATTTTTGTATTAAGCATACAAAAGATAATAAATGGACCCCTTGAAAAAAACATCCCGCGAAGAATATTTCGTTTCGCTTTATCGCAACCCAAAATATTAACTAAAGTTAGGCCGGTCGAATAATCACCGGCCTTTTTTATGTGTACACATTACTCAAGTGTATAAATAACTACCTCATAGACCCTGGGCAAACAAAGCTTCTCATTTATATTTGAGTTAAACTGTACCCTTTTAACTTATTTTGTATTATAAAAGTTCTTATAAAGTGTAATTTCAAAAAATTATAACCCCCCCCATGAAACAGTATATACTCTTTTTTTGGACCTCATTTATTTACACATTTTCTTATTCTCAAAATTTTATTAAAGGTACTATTACAGATTCGACAGGATCTGCAATACCTTTCTGCGCCATGGCGCTTTTAAATAGTAAAGACAGCGCACACGTAAAAGGTAATATCAGTGACAGCACAGGGAATTATATTTTTGAGAAAGTTAAGCCCGCAAGTTATTTTATTATGTTCACCGCTGCCGGTTTTAAAAACTCCTCCACCAGCGCATTTAACGTGGATTCAATGACCCGGTTAAATTTACCAACTCACATTCTGAAGGCAGAAGGAATCAATCTCGGAGAAATATCCATTGCTACTTATAAACCAACCATAGAATTTAAAAAAGGTATTATTGTAATGAATGTTGAAAATGACATGCTCGCAAAAGGCAATACCGTACTCGAACTTCTTAAACGTATCCCCGGGATTATTATAGACGCGCAAAATAATATAACCATTAACGGAATTGGCGGTGCACGCTTTTTAATTGATGATCGCCTTCAGCAAATGCCCTCACCGCAGGTAATGGACATGCTGTCAGGCATGAGCGCCGACGCTGTGTCTAAAATTGAATTAATTAAAAATCCACCCGCACGTTATGATGCTGCCGGCACAGGGGGCCTCATAAACATTGTTACCAAAAAAGCAAAGGTTAAGGGTTATAACGGAAATATAGGTTTTGGCGCCAGCAAAGGACAAAGAGTGCGTTTCGGACCAAACGGATCATTTAATTATAAATCCAATAAACTAAGCGTATTCAGTAACCTTTCTTATGGTCATTGGGATGGAATAAATAACCAGATCCTGGATCGTCGGCTTATAACAAATACTTCTACCGAAACCATTAACTCGCGTGGAAATTCAGAAAGTTTTCAGCGTGTGTTCTCGGGCAGTGGAGGTATTGAGTACGACCTGACCCCTAAAACAATTTTAGGTTTATATGTAAACGGCAATAAAAATGATGACAGTTATATCAATACAACCGCTACAGATATTAATAACAGCAGCGCCTTTAGTTATGGTAAACTTTTATATTCTACTCACGAACATTTTAATCTTTTCTCCCCAAATTATAATCTTAGCCTGCTGCAAAAGCTTGATTCTACAGGAGGCCAAATAAAACTGAGCGGAGGCTACAACAATTTTAAAGAAACACAAATTAAAAATAACGAGAATCACTTTTACGATTTTAATGATCAGGAAGTGGCTCCGGCCAGTAATTACAACAGCATCAGCGTAAGAGATTATAAAGTATTTACACAAAAAGCTGACCTGAATAAAACATTCAAAAATAAGTTATCATTGGAGGCCGGCTTTAAATCAAGTTTTGTGGATAATTACAATTCAAACCAATTGCTCTTTTCAAACCGTTCAACCGGCCTTTTTGTTGGGGATACCACATTCTATAATGACTACCGTTATAAGGAACGCATACTAGCGGCCTATTCAACAGTATCGAGAAGCTGGGATAAAATTGGATTTAGCGTGGGCTTACGCGCAGAAAAAACCGATATTCACGCGAATGATCTTCACACAGATTACAAATTCACCCGTAATTATTTTAACTTTTTTCCGAGCGGAAGTTTAGATCTTACATTAAATAAAAAACATACGATAACCACCGCTTACAGTTACCGCATAGACAGACCTCATTACGGCATGCTTAATCCGATAAGGGTTTTCAATGAGCAATTGAATTACGGCGTAGGTAATCCTGAATTAAAACCACAATATACGCATCACATAAACATCGATCACAATTACAATCAATTTATTACACAAAGCATCGGCATTGATAAAACCAAAGATTTTACGTTTTGGTATTCCTATACTCCAGAGTTTTCGAAAGTAAATATTGATACCATATCGAATGTACCTGACAGAAATAATTTCTATTACAGTTTATCAGCTCAAAAAAGAATCAAGTGGTATAACTTTCAAACCTATGGCGTGATCATGTACCGGACCATGAAAGGTAAATTAAACGGTGAGGACATTAGTTCAGAAACGTACAACTACTATGTTAATCTGAATCAGGAATTTTATCTGCCAAAAGATTTTAAAATTCAAATCTGGAGTGGCATTGGTTCAGGCTTCCAGGACGGACCACAATATTATTACGCCAGGAGCGCCATTCATTTAAGCCTGCAGAAATCTTTCCTTGATAAAAAACTGAACGTGACCTTAAGTGTTAATGATCTATTATACAGAGATTATATGTCGTACTCCAGCACATTTTCAAATCAAAGCTTTTATTGGTACGATCGTTTTGATTCACGACGTGTGCGGATAAACATTAATTATCTATTTGGTAAAATGCGCATCCAGCAACGATTAAACACGGAAGGTGATTCAAGACTAAAAACCGGGAAGTAACTATAAATAAATTTGTACAGGAATATATTAAGAAAGAAGTTTTTGCCGCAACATAAATTCAAGCTGTTCATTAGCCACAAGCAGTTTGCGCGTAAGTTCTTTATTTTCTTCACGTAGATAATATACTTCAAAAGCATTATCCAGTGTTATTTTTAATTCCTCGGTATTAAAAGGTTTAGAAATATATTTATAAACCTGTCCTTTATTAATAGCCTTAATTACTGTTTCAAGATCAGTAAAACCCGTAAGTATAATTCTGATCACGTCCGGATACTCGGTTAAAATAGATTCAAGAAATTCAATTCCGGTCATGTCGGGCATCCGCTGATCGGTTATTATAATCTGAATATTGTTTTCCTTTAAAATAGCTTTTGCATCCTTGGCCGATTCAGCTGTGTAAATAGTGTAGAGACGCCTGAAATTAGCCTTAAAGCCAATTAAATTATTAGCTTCATCATCAATATATAAAATATTTAATGGCTTATCCATGAAAAATTATTTGATTAAGACTTTACGAAAAGAATAAAAAATATAGATAAAGCTAGTGTTTTTTAAATAAATTGCAATGTAATATTTGTCCTATGAATTCAAAACTAAGCGATCTGGTTGCAAACACAAGACAAACCGAAGCCATTTCCAAACCTGTTTTTTTCCGCTTGAGTGATTCCTCTGATAAAATCAGATTTAAAGAATTATTGGAACAAAACACCGTTGATGTTTATGATCAAATTACAAGTCAGGTTGAAGAATTTATTAAGATAACTCATCCTTCCAAAATATTTAATAGAACAGAATTAGAACATTTAACAGCCGTTCATTTGGGAAACAGGCCACGAGAAGAATATGGCGTTTGGGTGTTTTATCCATGGTGTAACAAACTTGTACATCTTCTGGATGAGAACGAGTTTGTTGCTGTTAGAACCAATAGAAATCAAAATAAAATAACAAAGGAAGAAAGAGAAATTCTTTCAAAAAAAAGAGTAGGAATCATCGGTCTTTCGGTTGGGCAATCCATAGCCCTTACACTTGCAATGGAACGCATTTGCGGCGAGATTCGGATCGCGGATTTTGATGTTCTTGACTTAAGCAATCTAAACAGAATAAGAACCGGAGTTCACAATATAGGAATACCAAAGACAGTGGCAGTCGCCAGAGAAATTTCAGAACTTGATCCGTATTTGAAAGTAATATGTTTTCATGAAGGTATAACGGAAAAAAATCTTGATACGTTTTTAAACGACGGCGAAAAATTAAATATTCTTATTGATGAGTGTGATGATCTTTATATAAAAATAAAATGCAGACAACAGGCGAAGTTGCTTGGAATAGCAGTGATAATGGACACTTCCGACAGGGGCATGCTTGATGTTGAGCGCTTTGATCTTGAGCCCGGCAGGCCAATACTTCACGGCTTGATTGACCATTTGGAAATTGACAAACTTAAGAGAGCCATGACAAATGAAGAAAAAATTCCTTTTGTTTTATCAATCATAGGAATTAACACCATCTCAAAACGCATGAAAGATTCAATGGCCGAAATCAGAAAAACAATTACTACCTGGCCGCAGCTTGCCTCATCAGTGGTTATTGGAGGAGGCGCAGGAGCGGATGTGTGCCGCAGGATTTTATTAAACGAGTTTCACGATTCAGGAAGATTTTTTCTTGATCCTGAAGAACTTATAAAAAATAAAATATAACCGCATTGTCTGTAACAAACTTTGTAAAAAACCTAAAGGTGCATAAACTCGATTATAAGATAAAAATCAGCGTTTTCAGGGCCATAAAGGATGTGGATAAATGTGAAAGGTATTTAAAGGGGCATATGCAGGTGATGATAGATTATAATGTAATGAAAATAACCTCTTACAATAAATCATGGACCATGAATCCCTCAGCTTATGTGTTGATTGCCGAAAATGTAAAAACCGGCGAAATGGTTGGAGGAATAAGGGTTGAAGTTGCGAAAGGATTATTTCCTTTACCAATTGAAACAGCCATCGGAGCAATGGATCCACGGATTTATGATGTTGTAAAACATTATGCGTTAAATGGTGGCGTCGGCGAATTATGCGGTTTATGGAATTCGAAATCAATTAAAGGAGTTGGCGTGAGTTTCTTTTTAACACGCGCCGCCATAGCTATTGTGGAGCAGCTTAAAGTTAAAACAATGATTGGAATATGCGCTGAGTATACTTTAAAAATGTTTACCGATGTAGGTTTTGAAATTAATACTACGCTAGGCAATAACGGAGAGTTCCCTTATCCCGATAATCGCTATATTACCCGTTCGCTCGGTATATTAAACACACAAACACTCGGCACCGCAAGTGCGATTGATAAAGAATTAATAATAGACCTGCGGAAGAGACCGGTTCAAACCCGGAATGAAATTGGCACAAAAGGCGAAATAGAAATTGAATACGATCTTATTTTAAACGATGTTGATAACAGCCCTTACTCTTAAGACCATACCATGAAATATACACTCTTCTTACTTGCTTTTTACTTTCACACAATAGGTGTATCACAAAATACTCTTGAGTATTCCGATTCAAAAGGTTACCTGCAAATCGGGGGCTCATCACTTTTTATCCTTGAGGATCCTTCAAATAATTTAAATCCCGAGCAGGTTTTGAAATCGGATAAATTTGCACGCGGCAGCCAGGATGTGCCAAATCTGGGGGTTTCAAAATCAAATTTCTGGTTGAAATTGAAAATAAAAAACATTTCCGAAAACAATAAGTTATTGCTCACACTTGCCTATCCTAATTTAGAAATGGTGCAGCTCTACGTATTCTTACCATCTCAACAATTCACACAAACCATGGGCAAACATTTACCATTTAAAACCAGAAGTTACAATTCGCCAAATTATATTTTTGATTTGCCCGTTAAAAAAGATTCGGTTGCTGAAATATTAATTAAAATAAAAGGTGGTGGCCAAATAATGGCACCAGTGTATATTGGAAATGAAAAACACACCTCCGAAAAAATAAGATCAGATAATCTCTTTGTAGGCATTTATTGCGGAGTAATACTTGTCATGTTTTTTTATAATTTATTTATATACTTTATAATTAAGGATAACGTTTATTTTTATTATGTGGCGTATATTCTGGCAGTAGGCCTTGTACAAATATGCCTGCTGGGCTACACCTTTCAGTTTTTATGGCCAAACTCCGCGTGGCTTGCCCGTCATAGCGTAAATTTATTAAGCCCGATATCGTGTATTGCCATTATTGAATTTATAAAAGTATTTCTGCGCACAAAGTATTTTACTCCGGCTTTACATAAAGGTTTAAATATTTTTAATGGCACTTATCTTCTTTATATTATTCTTGATCTGTTGAATTTAAGTGAGAACGCCTACGGTATTATACAACTGTGCGCAATGTTACTCTCGTTATATATCCTGTATCTTTCCTTTGTCATCCTGAAAAAGAAATACCGGCCGGCTAAATTTTTATTCTTCTCGTGGATGATATTTTTAATTGGCGTTTTTGTTTATGCCTTAAAAGATGTAGGCATTCTGCCCTACAACAGCTACACTATTTTTACAATGCCTGTAGGTTCCGCCATAGAAACAGCACTGCTATCATTTGCACTGGCTGACAGGATTAATATATTCAAAAAAGAGAAAGAAGAATCTCAGGCCAAAACTCTTGAATTGCTTTTAGAAAACGAAAGCATTTTAAAAAGTCAAAAGGAATTGCTTGAACGTAAAGTTGGCGAACGAACTTCCGAACTTGAATTGGTTAACAAGAACCTGAAAGAAGCCCAGGCACATCTGGTGAATGTAGAAAAAATGGCTTCTATTGGCCAGTTAACCGCAGGAATATCGCACGAAATAAACAATCCTATAAATTTTGTTATATCCAATATTGCACCTTTAAAAAGAAACATTAATGATGTGCTATTGGTTTTAAACAATTACGATAAAATAGAAAACAATGATAACCTGGTTGAAAAGATTAATGAGATTAAAAAATTAAAAAAAGATTTAGAGATTAATTACGTGGTTAATGAAACCGAACAGCTTTTAAATGGCATAGAAGAAGGAGCCTTAAGAACATCCGAAATTGTTAAGGGCTTACAACACTTTTCACGCATTAACGAGGTTGAATTAAGCGAATGCAATATACACGAAGGAATAGACAGTACCCTAACCATCCTGAAAAATCCACTTAATTCAGAAAATATTACAGTGGAAAAAAATTACGGTAGTCTTGCCGTAATTGAAGGCTACCCGGGTAAATTAAACCAGGTGTTCATGAATATTCTTATAAACGCTGTTCAGGCGATAGCGGCAAAAAAATATAAAAACAAAGAAGGAAAAATTATTATTTCTACGAAACCAAACAACCAATACCTGGAGATTATTATAAAAGATAATGGCATAGGTATTCCCAAAGAAAATATAAACAAACTGTTTGACCCTTTTTTTACAACCAAAAAAGTAGGAATGGGCACAGGCCTTGGGCTATCTATTGTTTACGGCATAATTAACAGCCATCACGGACATATTGAAATTAAATCTTCAGAGAATGAAGGCGCAGAATTTATTCTTTCGATACCTTTTAAGGCTATGCGGATTTAACATTACGTGCTCATCTGCTCCGGTACAATAACCGGCCACGTTAGTTCAAACTCAGTGCCCACCATAAGTTCAGAGCGTATTATTAATTCGCCGTTAAACGATCTTACTCTTGACTTAATATTTTTAATACCTAATCCTGCACGATAAGAATTGATATCAAAGCCCAACCCGTTATCTTTTAGTACAAGTTTAATCTTATTGCTTTCGCCGGCTAAACCTATTTTAATTTTATTTGCCTTACCGTGCGTCATAGAATTATTTATAAACTCCTGAATAACTCTAAAGATGGCCAACTCAAGCTGAGTGTGCAGTTTGGGAAAATGATCCGGAACTGAATAATCAAATTTTATTAATGAGGAACTTTCATACTGGCTTGTTAAATCTTCAATGGCCGACGGTAATCCCATTAATTCAAGTGTAATTGGCGTGATATTGAAACATATATTTCTTATTTCTACAATGGTTGAATTTAATCCTTCTACTATTGCCGGTAACTGCGGATTGTTTTTCAGAGTATGATCTTCGTTGGTCAAAACATAGAGCTGTAGCTTTATCGCTGCCAGCATCGACCCAACACCATCATGCAAATTTTTACTAAAGCGCGACCGTTCTACTTCCTGCGTTTCAATGATGGTTCGAATCATTAAATTTTCAATTTCCTTTTGCCGCGTTATATCCCGCATCATACCCTGGAACACAAATTGGTTTCCCTTCATACTCATTTTAGAGGCGGAGAATAATACCTCAATAATTTCTTTATTTAAAGTTTTTAGTTTTAGAGGCAGATCTATTACTGCCTCACTTATTATCAGATTGCCATAAAGTTTTTTATATTGTTCCGGGTCTATAAAAAAAGATAATAATTCATAATGCCTTATGTCCTCCTGTTTAATTTTAAATAAATTTAAACCATAGGTATTCATTTCCATAAACGAACCGTGTTGGTCTATAATAAACACACAGGCGCTAGAGGAATCAAAGAGATGTTTGTACCTCGTTACTTTTTCATCACTGGTTTTTCTGAACAAATACAGATCGTAAGCACTATCTATTATTAGTTTTAATTCGTTAATATCAAATGGCTTTAAAATGTAACGGTAAACTTCTCCTTTATTAATTGACTGAATAACTGAATCCATATCGGCATAACCGGTAATTATCATTCTTACAGGAAATGGATGTTCTTTAATGATGGATTCAAGAAACTGAACACCGGTAGTTCCCGGCATTTTTTGATCCGTTAATATAACATGAATTTCATTTTTGCGCAAAATGTTCATGGCTTCTTCAACCGTACCTGCCGTGTGAACATCATACAATTTTCTAAAATTGGACTTAAAAGAAATCAGATTGTTTTGTTCATCATCAACATATAAAATAGTTATTTTTTCTATTTCCATTTAAAACGTTTGTAATGCGCTATTTTTTAGCTTAAATATTTTCGCTCTTTAATATCCGGCGAAGTTACTTATTTCTATAATTTAAATTTAATTTGCTAATCACTCATCGCTCCTATGTTTATATTTTTTATTCTTACCTACCTTTTGGGATAGGTGTTTTCAGGAAAAGTAAACGTAAATTTCCACGGAGAATATAATTGAGTCTGGTTCTATTTGAATAATTCTCACCGATTAATAAATGACCTTGAAAACCAAAATAAAAATTGTGATGGCTGATGACCACGGCCTGATCAGACAAGGATACAAGTCTATATTAGAAAAAATAAAGGATTTTGAAATTGTTGGTGAAGCAGAAAATGGCAAGGATTTACTGGATGTAATTCATTTGCACCAACCGGATATAGCTATTGTGGATATTGAAATGCCCGTTATGAATGGCAGGGAATCTATCCTTCAAATGAAAAAGCTCAATTTAAAAGTAAAGCCCATTGTATTAAGCATGCATTTTTCGGAACACTATATTTCTCAGCTTATTCTAAGCGGAGCCTGCGCTTATCTTACTAAAAATTCAGAGGCGGAAGAAGTTGTTGAAACCATCCGTAAAGTAGATGAAGACGGTTTTTATTTTAACGATAGAATTTCGCAAAAAGTTCTCGATTCGGTAGCAAAAAGCAGGAAACTCGAAGAAAATCCGGGATCGCACACACTTTCACCAAGGGAAGTGGAAGTGCTGAGGCAGATATGCGCGGGACATAAAAACAAAGAAATAGCAGCTATTTTAAATATTACCGTTAATACAGTTGACTTTCATAGAAATAATATTTTCGAAAAATCAGGTGCCAATAACATTGTTCAACTGGTTAAGTATGCTATCCGAAATGGGTTTGCAAATATAGATTAACAATCAGGTTTAATTTTTAGCCTTAATAAACAGTACGCGATATGCTAAATCTTAAAAAAATTATAAATCATCTGGATGAAGATGTGTTCAGGGTAGTAGAAAATGGATTGATTAAAAATAAATCGGAAAATTATCTGTATTTATTGCAAGCTTACAGAAAAAATTTAAGTACTCAGGATATTATAAAAGCGCTTAATTTAAATCCGAATTCCTTTTACGTTCTAAAATCGCGGCTCTATGATAAAATTCAAAATCATATTTCAGGTGGTGAACATTCAAGCCGGGAGGAACTGCTTAAAAAACTCACTAACATTTCTGAAATATGCCTTAAAGAACCCAGGGAAACCGCTACGGCCTTTCTACACAAACTGGAACAAGACCTGCTTATGTATGACATGCACAATGAGCTTCTTGTGGTATACAATGCTTTAAAAAAAATAAGCGTTTTCTCTGATAAATATTATTTTTATTCGCAACTGTATAACAAACATGTAGCGTTTAGTCTTTCACTTGAAAAATCGGAAGAAATATTAAGTACGTTCAACAGGGTGCTTGGTCAGTATAACTTTTCAAGACAACCCGAATTATTAGAAAAACTTCTGTTTTTACGCAAGGAAATAATTGATCATTCTTTATTAAATCAATCGAGGCAGATCACTATTATTAAAAACCTCATCGAGCTTCAGTTATGCATTTTCTGTACAACAACCCTTAACAAAGAAATCAATATCAATGATCTTCTTTTACAGACAGAGAAAATTATTAATGAGTTACCGAATTCAACCCCGCAAAAAGTATGGACATTAGCTTTTCAGCATTTGTTTTTCGAGTACTATTTTAAAACCGGCAACTTACGCAACGCCTCTGAATATTATGATCAAATAAATAAAAGTCTCAATTTCTTATTACTTTATTGCAATATTTCATGTACGTCGCAATTTCTTATTTCAAAAATTGCTTTTTTACAACAGGAGGAACGAACCGCCGAATTTCTTCTTGAAGAAAGAAAATCTATTCTTTACGATAAAGATGATTTGCATACAAAAGTATTACTTGGCATTTATGATGCAATGATCTTTTATCATTCCAGAAACTATAAGGACGCGGCTGGGAGATTAAACAGGCTTTTAAATGAAAACAGCTTTAAAGATTATTTTCATATTCAAATTGATATAAAACTCACCTTATCCTACATCTATATAAAAGAAAAAGAATTTCATCTTGCCGAAGTTACGCTGAGAGGCATCGGCAGAAAAATTAAACTCGATAAAATCAATAATTATCCGCACGTAGAAGCTCTTCTGAAGGTATTTGAATCAGACATTAAAAAGCCGGGGATAAAGCCCGGTAACAAGCAAAAAGATTTTTTCACACTTTTCATGGCAAGAAACAAAGATGAATTACTTATTTGCAAACACTTGCTTTACGAATTGGAAAGAGATTACAGTCATTATTAAAATAAATCAAATTAATGAAAATTAAAGAACCAAAATGCAAATATAAGTGCGCCATGCTGATTGACGATAATTCGTTGGACAATTTCATAAACGAAAAAACGCTTGAGGCCAACTATTTTGCAAAAGTTATTTATACAAACACCAGCGCAACAAGCGCTTTAGAGTTTTTGAAAAACATTTCCGCTGCAGATAAAAACCCAAACGGCATTTTTCCGGAAGTTGTTTTTATTGATCTTAATATGCCTTTGCTGGATGGGTTTCAGTTTATAGAACAATATAAATCAAAAATAGAACCCTCTTCGAAAACACCCCGATTAGTTATTCTTACTTCATCGGTATCGGTTAAAGACCAGCACCGGGCTGCCGCGCTTGGTAAAGAAATCATTTTTCTTCATAAACCATTAACTTCGAGTATGCTTCAGTCAATTTAAATTGTGTTTTTAGTAAGTTTGTAATATGAAACAGCCAATTAAAATACTGCAGGTTGAAGATTTAGAAACTGATGCTGATCTCATAAACAGGGAGCTGCTGAAATCAAAATTAAATTTCGAAAGACTGTGGGTTTCTGATAAAAATGCTTTTGAAAAAGCCTTGAATGATTACTCGCCTGATATTATTTTGTGCGACCACTCTTTGCCATCTTTCACTTCTCTGGACGCGCTTCAAATTTTAAAGGCCACCGGCAAACGTATTCCATTTATTGTTATCAGCGGCACTGTTTCAGAGGAATTTGTTGTTAATATGATGAAAGAGGGTGTAGACGATTATATTATTAAAGACAGGCTGCAAAGATTGTCAAGTGCCATAACCAATACCCTCGCAAAAGCAGGTTCTGAAAAAGAAAAGCAACGGCACACCGAACTTTTAATAAAATCTGAAGCTAATCTCCGGGCAATTTTTAATAATACCGATTTGTCGTTTATTTTAATTGACAAGCAATTTAAAATAATTTCGTTTAACCATGTTGCCGAACAATTTTTCAAATACCAGTACAATTCCAAAATAGCGGAAGGACTTGAGTTTATAAATGTAATTCATGAATCACGACGAGAATTTGTTGGCGGAATTCTTAATTCGGTGGTTGAAGGTAAAAAAGCCGATTATGAAATCAGTATAGAAAAGCCGGCAAATATTACATTATGGTTTGCATTAAAAATCTCACCGATAATGAGTGATGGCAAACAAATTCTGGGTGTATTAATTTCTATTGAAAATATTACAGACAGAAAAAATACTGAATTGGAAAAAGAAAGAATGACAACTGAAATTATACAGCATAATAAAAACCTTGAACAATTTGCTTATATCATTTCGCACAATTTGCGTTCACCGGTTGCAAATATTATAGGTCTTTCAAACATGATTCAAAATATGCCCGGCTTAAACAAGGCCGATTTACAAAGATGTATCGATGGATTGGCCCTTTCAGCCAATAAGCTCGACGATACCATAATCGACTTAAATTATATACTTCAAATAAGGAGTGACATAAACGAACAGAAAGAGATCATTAAATTAAATAATATAGTTAGAGATATTTCAAGCGGCATAAGTCTCCTTATAAATCAGGAAAAAGCTTTTATAAATACTCACTTCTCTGAAGCAGACGAATTTTACTCCATTAAAAGTTATGTGCACAGTATTTTCTATAATCTGATAACAAATAGCATTAAATACAGGCATCCTTTAAGAGATCCGGTAATTGAAATAAAGAGCAAAACCGAACCGGGAAAGTTTATTTTAATATTTAAAGATAACGGCCTAGGTATTAATTTAAATGCACATAAAGAAAAAGTTTTCGGGCTCTACAAAAAGTTTCATTCCAACACCGATGGAAAGGGTATGGGTCTTTACCTTGTTAAAACACAGGTAGAAATGCTGGGTGGTACAATTGATGTGAAAAGTGAACCTAATCAATGGACGGAATTTACAATTCAGTTTTTTATACCTACAATAAATAATTGAGTATAATTTTAGTTTTCGGAAGTTTCAGATCATTAGTCCAATTAATTTAAAGTTGTATTTTAGAACAAAATTAATATATATGAAAACCAAAATTCTAATTCTTCTCACCTGCAGTTTCACTATTTTATTTTTAACTGATTGTAAAAAACCGTATAACTGTATGTGCACCACTTCTTCAGCTACATACGGATATGTTGATTCTTACAGAACCAAAAATCAAGCAAAAGAGGCGTGTGACGTACATAATGGTCCAGGCATTAAATGTGTTCTTCAATAACTTCACGTGTTTACACCTTAACTGGTATAATAAAAAACCCGCCTTTTTAGGTGCGGGTTTTAAGTGTTCAAAAAATTATAATCTTAATAGTAGTGGCTCCGGCAGGAATCGAACCTGCATCTAAAGTTTAGGAAACTTCTATTCTATCCATTGAACTACGGTGCCAAATCGGGATACAAAAGTAATTAAAAATTACCGATTAATTTTCAGAATTTCTCGCAAACAATGCCTCACACCATCGCGTAACTAAAAATATTAAACACGTATTTTTACTCCCAAGGTCCAAACAAACCCGCTTCTAACCAACATACTGGGAGATTTTTTACACTCTTCATACTGGTATTATTTTTTAACTAATCTGAATGTAATTATCTATCTGATTTTCCATGTATAAATTTTTATTCAGCGCTTTTATTTTCTTCGGTTTATTCTGTTCTGCTCAAATTAAGAGACCGGGCATTGTAACCTCACAACTTAAATCCATTATCTATGATTTCGATGGATTAAATATAGGCGAAACCGATTTACCTGATGGCGACTATAAAAACAACGACATGTCCTATTCTGCCGATGCAAGTCCATTGCCTTACAGCGATGTAATTGGCGACCGTGTTCTGAAATTAAACATGAACTGGCAGACCGGTTTTGGAGAGTTTGGTAAAGCCGCCATGCGGTTTATACAATTAAACGCAGCTAACGACCAGATTAATTTTTATTTTTATAATCCCACATCCAGTAGCGGAAATCTTTCTTTACAACTCGTAATAACGGAGGATGACAATCAAAATAACGTTTATGAACCGAACGCTGATGATAAATGGATTTCCACCGTTAATATTCCCCAATCATCAGGCTGGCAATTATTTTCCGTTCCTCTCAACAGTATGCAAGATGGCAATACCGGAGGGAACGGTATTTTTGATGCAGGATATATTGGCTCTGCGGGAATGATCTTCTCGGTCGGCTTTATTTTAAACAAACCCGTTCCTTCCGCGGTAAATGACCAGTTTTATATTGACATGATTTGTTTTTCTGAAGGCGCCTGTCCGCATGGGCCTTCAATACTCGATCTTCCAGCTAAAGACCCTTCCGCTTCCTGCAAGCTCGGAGCCCTTGGCAACAGCTCATCACAAGATCAGGTGCCTGCTGATATTGAAGGTTATCTCCCTCCTGGGAAAAAATTAAGCTTCGTGAATTGGTTCGTTTATTATTCGAACAGCGGTACAACCGCAAATGTTATACCCGGACAAGAGGTTCAAAACCTCATTAATAACGGTTACACCCCTGTTATCACATGGGAAATGATGTATGCCGGATATTCACGTCTCGACCCCGTTCAGCCACGGCTCGATAAAATACTCAACGGTTACTTTGACGCATACATTGATGCCTTTGCAAATAAAATTAAATCATACAGCGGTAATGTGATCATGCGCATTTTTCATGAATTTGAAGGAGACTGGTATTCATGGTCATTAACACAAAATAACGCTGATGCTTCTAAATACATTGCCGCGTACCATCATGTTGTAGACAGGTTCAGAAGCCTTGGCGCCAACAACGTTCAATGGATGTGGTGCGTAAATGCGGAGCCAAAACCTTATGTAGCTTATAATTGGATTATGAGTTGTTATCCGGGCGATACGTATGTTGATATTGTTGCAACAGATATATATAACCATCCCGATCTGGGCACACCACCATGGAAATCATTCAGGTATACCATTGCCGAAACGTATTACTATCTTTCTACTTTTGTTCCTAATAAACCCTTATACATCTGCGAAATTGCCTGCCGCGAAAGGGACGCAGGAGAGCCCGGAGGTTCACAGACAAAAGGAGAATGGCTCTGTCAAATGAACCGCGATCTGCAAACCTACTTTAATAAAACAAAAGCCATGATCTTTTTCAGCATCATCAAAGAACATGACTGGAGAATAAATTCATCTCCGGCCGCGCAACAAAGCTTTGTAAATTGCGTGTGGAATGATGCTTTTTATAACGGCCCGGTATCTGTTAAAGAATTTGAAACTCTTTCTGAAATGAGAGTTTATCCTAATCCGTTTAGCACCGAAATTACATTTGACTCATCATACGATACCGCTAAAAATATTGACATAAAAATTTATGATGTAAGCGGCAAAATTGTTTTCATTAAACATATGGATGATTTATCGGAAGGCATAAAAACCGGTAGCGACCTTGCTCCCGGCATTTATTTTCTTGAAATGAAAAACAGCGACTTTATTAAAAAATGTAAACTGGTGAAAGCAGGAGGTTAATTTTTTAAGAATTATTGCCTGATCACTTTCTTCGAAAAACTTTCAGTGCCTTCTTTATTAGATAATTTCACAACATAGGTTCCTGCAGGATAGTGTGACAGATCCAGGCTTACTCCTTCGTTAAGATTTGTTTTAATTAAACTGCGGCCGTTTAAATCAAACACCTCAGCCGTTCCGCCATTTCCAACATTATGTATGGTAACATGGTTTTTGCTAGGATTAGGCCCGATGGTAATTGTGTTTAACGTACTCTCTGTTTCATTCAATCCGACTAATGATGGATCAAGCGAAGGACCAACTACTTTATTTATAACCCAGTTATTAGGATCACACACCACACCATTTACTGTTCCTAACAAATTGAAAGAATAATTTTCTACCTGAGAAGTATGATTAACCCGCACAACGGTATCAGGCGCGCCAGAACGAATGATTTTATATTCCATTGGCGTTATAAACAAAGGCACGGATCCCGGTGAACTTGTAGACTGCGTGCTTTTGATGAAACAAGTGTTGCCCGCCATATTGTACTTTACTGTAAATGTTGGATAACCCTGACCGTAATACCACTGGTTAAAAAACTGAGTAGGATTTATTCCGGTTTGTGCCTGAAAATGATTCATGAAATCAATGGTTGAAGCCGTACTGTTTTTATAGGTGTTCTGAAAACTTCTTAAAGTGTTAAACCAAACTGAATCGTTATTGGTAACAAACCTTAGTGTGTGAATGATGGCACCGCCCTTATCATAGGTTAAACGCGAATCAAAGATCCGGTTGGCGTCTAAAGTATCTACACCTGTAAAGAAAACACTTCCTCCGGCCTGCTGCATTACGCTGCTGTGCGCTGCATTGAGGTTGGTCATAAAATTTGCGTTGTCAAGATATTGTGCAACGAGGTGTTCGGTATATGCTGCAAATCCTTCATTGATCCAGATATCTCCCCATCCTTTGCAGGTAACGTTATCTCCAAACCATTGATGCCCCAGTTCATGCGCATCCGTATAATAATCAAAAAATCCAATGCTGGTCATGGTTTGATGTTCCATGCCGCCGCCAAAGGGAGCCATGCAATGCCCGTACTTTTCTTTATAAAACGGATACATGCCGTACATTTTACTTTCAAATTCAAGCACCTGCGGCATTTTATTTAAAGTGAGTTTTTGTGGGGTCCAGGCTGCGTTATTTAAAGCATTGTCATAAACATAATTTTGAATAAGTATTGAATCTCCGGATAAATATTGCGGATGGGCGTACAAATTATACTCCTTGTATTTTGCCACTGCAACAGAAATCAAATAATAATCAATCGGGTATTTCGATCTCCATTCGTAACGTTTCTTTGTTCCGATTGTTACCACATTTTTCAGCAAACCGTTAGAGCCCGCTTTATTCAACGAATCTGTTGTAATATCCACCCAGCTTGAATCAATCTTATCTCTTAAAATCTGTTTACATGGCCACCAATGATAAGCCACAAGACTTTCGCTAAGACTCCATGTTACCTGATTACCCCACGACCCGGATGTTCCAT
>JAOQAF010000215.1 GCA_025963735.1 Bacteroidota bacterium | reverse complement strand
AAAGGGTTCGTGATGAAAACGTTTATAAATGAAACGGGCCAGCGAGCTGTTAGCCGGTTCTATCATAATTATTTTTCCGCCTTTAATTAAAGTGCGCTCGGCTTCTTTTAAAAATAAATACGGTTTTGGAATGTGATGAAAAACATTCAGCATTACTATACTCGCCAGTTCATTTGAACCAAAGGGCATCTCTTCCGCGCTAAAAACTTTATCCACGTTTGGTAAATCTAAAATGTCACTTGTTACCACCTCAGGAAAAACTTCTTTATAAAATCCGCCGCCGGAGCCTATTTCGAGGTGTCTGCCTCCTTTAATATCTTTGGTTTTTGAAATAAATAATTTGTACCAGCCAAGATACAGCCGCTTTAAATATGGTTTTGAAAGAATTATTTCCCTGTGTGCCAAAGTGGCTTTGGGGTCATCTAGGTCATAAGGTATCCTGTACTTTTTAAACATGCGACCGTGTTACGAAAATATTAAAATAATGTTCTTCGGTTAAATGTTCAAGCGAAGTTACTTTTTGAAGGTTTAATTGCTCAAGAGAATTCTTTTCCATAAGATAACAGTTGAAACCATTATTTACCAGAAAATTAAAATATTCGGTAACAGAGCTTCCGGCTTTTTTTAGTCCATAAGGCCAGAATTCTGAAATGAGTTTAACGTCCCGGTTTTTCTCAAGTATACCTTTTATTCCTTGTATAGCCTGCATTTCGAAGCCTTGTATGTCTATTTTAATGAAGTTTACCTTTGTATTATAGCCCATATAATCATCCATACTAATCGCGTCAATTTCAAACTCGTTTTCATATACTTCGGGTTTATAGGTCCTGTGATCAACGTTTAATTCTTTTGAAGTATAAATCTTTAGCCGTTCCGTTTTTGGTCCTGCTGCCTTATTATTTAAAATTACGTTCTTAAGATGGCGACAATAATTTTGAAGGTGCGTAAAGTTGGTAATGTCGGGCTCAAAGCAGTGAACTTTGCCATTGGGGCCGGTAAGTTCGGATAATATCTTCGCGTAAAAACCAATGTTAGCGCCAATATCCAGAACTATATCTCCTTTGTGAATATATTTTTTCAAAAGGCTGATCTCAAACGCATCCTGCCTTTTTTTGAAAGCGGCATATACCGGTTTGTATACACCAAAAGCATTTTTGTAAAGATAATTACCAAGCCTTATGCTTAACGTAGAAGCCATTATTAATAAGATAATTCGTAAAGGTAGGTTTGTTCATAATCACCTTCTACATGCACCAATCTTATTTTATCCTTGTATTTAGGTGAGTTGGCAATTGGAGCGAAAATATTGTGAACAGTGTTTATAATTCCGGCGCTGGGGTTAGTGGGGTCGGCGCGTAAACTACCAAGCATAATATGTGTTACTTTATTTTTTTGAAAGAAGGCCATTGCGCTGTCGGGGTTTGATTGCTGAGTGAGGCTGTCCTTTTTTATGACACTATATATTGGAAAGAATTTTTTTCCTTTTCCGTACACAAAACTCATAGGCGCTTTACGGCTTGCCACTAATGTCTCTTTAGGCAAACTATCGGCACACCATTGACTGCATTTAAGAAAGTTTTGCCAGTCGGGAGTATATCCATAATATTTATCACCTTTTAAATTTTTTTGAACGATGGGTAGGTTAGTGAAGCCTCTTTTAAGGGAGGAAATAAGCACTGATCCTATAACCAGGGTTGCTATCACCACGTAGATGGTTTGGCCTATGCCGGGTTTATTGGTGAAATAAAACAACACATAAAATATGAGGATAAGGATTACCGGCATGCAAACAAGAATGATACGAGGCTGATCCCATCTTGCCTGCAGGATAATAAAGGAAAGTAAAGCCTGCGCCCCGGTGAATAATGCCAGAAAAATAAGTGGTTTGTTTTTTTGTTTAACAACAAGCCAGAAACCAATCAATGCAATTACAATAGTAATAAAAGCAACCATTCCATACTCCGGTGTTTCCAGCACCTTCAATTCATCGCGCCAGCCCAGTAACTGATAGAAACGTTTACCGATATATAAATCGCAATTATCTACAAAGCGTTGTATAAATCCCGCCAGGTCTTCATTACCTGCCGCCGCGTTATAAGGATCCTTTTGAAGGAGAATTTTACTCTGGCCTTTAAATTGATTCTGACCGTTCCAAACAACCTTTACAAGTAACTCATAAGGAATTTTAAAAATTAAATAGGCGCCCAACGTATAACCGGCCGCTTTCCAGTTTTTATATAGTGCAAAAAATAATAAGGCCGCGGGTATAATAACAATAGCTGAGCTTTTGGCAGTACTTATTAAGAACATGCTCAATCCAAAAAGAATCCACAGTTTCAATTGAGGTCTTAACTGTACTCCTTGTTCATTAACCGTGTCAATTATTTTAAGTGCGTAATAAAAAGTTAATCCTTGTAAAAAGAAATAAAAGGATTCGGTAAAGGTCATGCTCGCATAATAAATAATTAAATGATTTGTCGCATGAAAAATAACAACAGGAACAAATATGATGGCAGGAATTCGGTTTTTTAAAGCTTTATAAAACAGAATGAACCCAGCTAAATTAAAAACCACCGAAAATAATTTGAATACCATTAGTTTAAATCCAATTATTTTAACTAGGAGCCCGAGGAACAACGGGTACAAAGGCGCATTTTGTGTATAGAAATATTTAGGAAATTCGTTTACATAGCGCCAACCTGCCTCCAGGTAAAGCGCGTCATCATGGGCTTCGCTGATGCGGGCGTTAAAGGAAATAAAGGAAAGAAAAAGACAAGCGCCAATAAGTGTATAAAATACTTTCGGATCATTTTTTACAAACCAATTGTTAAACTTGTCGTAAAAGGTAGATGGATTTTTTATGGAAGCAACCGCTACTTTTTTATCCTTTTTCATAGGCATCAAAAATAGCAATTATTTGCTATCGTAGAAGGGTAACGTGCCCGGTGTATTGCTTTGGTTTTGAACCGTTGTTAAAAATGGCCGAAACCCTGTACACATAAACACCCTGAGGAAGGATATCGCCTCCTTTTTTATGCCTACCGTCCCAACCCATCGCGGGGTCGCTGGTCGTAAAAATTAATTCACCCCAGCGGTCAAAAATATCCATTCTCAATTTTTTGAGACCAACTGTTTTAGGTATAAAATTTTCATTTAAGCCATCTCCGTTTGGAGTAAAGGCGTTTGGAATAAAGATAGAGATGTCTTCGATAACCGTTAGTTTTTTAACTATACTGTCAGTACAGCCATGATCGCTTTTCACTTTAAAGAAAACAAAATAGTTGCCTGGTTCAGGAAAATAATAAGAAGGATTTTCTTTCGTTGAAATATTTTGTGAGTTACTGTAAAAATCCCAATACCACTCTACAGTGCGGGCGTTAGTTGTTTGATTGGTAAAACTTACATAATCATCATTATTGGTTGGAATTTCAGGATTGAAAATAAAATCCGCCGCCGGAATTGGAAATCCTTCAACGGTTCCACTGGCGGCGCCTTTACAGCCCCTGTTATCTGTAAGTGCAATGTTAACCGTATGAATTCCTGCAGAAGTAACATTATATATAACACTGCTCGAATCACTCAATGAGGTTCCGTTGCTGAAATTCCAGTTAATGGATGTAATGTTAGAGGCCATATTACTCATATTGAAACGTGTACTAAAGGGAATACAATCTCCTTCTTTTACCGCAGATACTGAAGCATAAGGCAGGCCTAAAACTAATGGGTAAATAACAACCTGGTCATGACAACCATTGCCATCCACTCCTACAAGTGTATAAGTAGATTGCAGCTGAGGCGATGTTGTAGAAATGGTGAAAGAATTAGACTGGCTTATTTCTCCAAACATGGTTAACCATTTATAATCAAGCCCCCCGTTAGCAACAAAAGAAAATACCCCCCCCTTACAAATTTCAGTAACTCCTGTAAAACTAATAATCGGATTCGCGAAAATAGTACAGTTAGCTGTTCCTGTGGCCGAACACCCTGCAGCGGTTACCGTAACGGTATAAACGCCTGAATTACCAAACTGCGCATTGGCTATAACAGGATTTTGTTGATTGGAGGTAAAACCGTTGGGGCCCGACCACTGATAATTTGTACCTCCTGATGCTGTTAAGGGCAAGTCTTCATTAAGACATTTATTGGCTCCAAAAACCAACGGCGATGGTACAGGGTTTACAAACTGTGCAATGGTTGCTGAATTTACACAACCGTTAGCATCGGTACCGCTAACGTTATAAGTGCCGGTCATAGTCACAAGTGCATTATTAAAAGATACCGAGGAAGAAAAGGCGTTAAACCCCATGGGGCCCGTCCATGCATAGGCAGTTGCCCCGGAAGCGCTTAAGGTAAAGCTATTGTGTTCACAAACATTGCCGGAGCTAACAGGAATAATCACCGGCAACGGATTAATGTTCACATTAGTATTAGCTGTGGCCGTGCAACCGTTCGTAGTGCCTAACACGGTGTACGTCCCGCTGTAAGAAACCTGGTTGTTGGTGAAAACCGGGTTCTGAGATGTTGTATTAAAAGCAGCAGGACCACTCCATGCATAAGTTGAAGCCCCACTGGCGGCTAAGGTAAAGCTCTGTCCAACACAATATGCTCCGGAGTTGGAAGCAGTAACTGTAGGATTGGCTTTAACAGTTAACGAACTGGTTGCCGTAGCGGTACAGGTGTTGGATGTTCCTAATACAGTGTAATTACCGCTATTAGAGGGTTGTGCGTTCGGAATAAAGGGTGTGGAAATATTAGATCCGAAGCCATTGGGGCCTGACCAGTTGTAACTTGCTGCCCCTGTAACAGTAAAGTTTGCCTGCGATCCTGCGCAAACCGGACCATTGTTGCTGATAACAAGTGTAGGGCTGGGAACTACAGTAATTGATTTTGTAATGGAACAGGTATTAGTAGCAGGATTGGTGCCCGTTGTGGTAGCTAAAGCAGTATAAACCCCGCTGGAAGTCATGTTTGGAATGTTTGTATTTCCAACAGGTGATGAATATCCGGCAGGACCTGACCAGGTAACACTTACCACCTGTGAGCCCGTGGTTACACCCAAGGTTGCTGTATTACCGGCACACAGTGAATTGGTAGCTGAAACGGTCATACTGCAAAGCACCCCGCAATTGGTTTGCGCTGCGCCGGGTGCATTAGAGTTGGTTTGGCTGAATGTTATTTGTTGGTTGGAGTTTGAAAAGTTAGTGATCATTAATAGATAAAACTGACCGGGCACAGCATTGGCAATAGTAAGTGTTTCGGTGGCAGAGCCGGAATAACTGCATCCCACAGTATTTGCAGCAGTAAGATTACCGCAATTACCGGTTAAACTTGCAAAAGGCCCATAACTGATATAATCAATATCACTGGCCGCAGCCATTGTTATAACCAAAGGCCCTGCTGATCCGATTTGAAAGTAAAACCAGGCGGGATTGGGCTGAGAACCTAAACATCCGTAATTTGGACCCACTTGTGCGTTACCCGCATTTACACCTGCCGGGAACTGCATGGTTTGGCCTGTACAGAAGGGAGTAGGGTTAGCGCATTGACTGTTTTGACTAAACACCACTTTACCCGCAAGTATAAAAAATAAAAGGACGAGAAACCGGTTAATCATATATATACAAATTTAAAAAATATACTTTGAGGAATATAATTTCTAGCTCATTAATACTAAGAGCTAAGTGGTTTAAAATACTACTCTACTCATTTTAAGAAATAATGTGAAACTCAGTCAGGTGAAGGATTAACTTCTTATTTTATCAAGAGAGTTGTTTAGATTTTCAATTTCCTTCGTGGGTAAACCCGAAAAAATTTTATCGGTAGAATCGTCAATGAAATCAAGCGATTCAAGAACTTTGAGTCCTTTTTTAGTTATAATAATGTTTACACTCCGACGATCATCAGGACAAGATTTTCTCTCTACATATCCTTTTAATAAAAGTTTGTCAATGATCCGGGAGGCATCGCTCATTTTATCGAGCATTCGTTCTTTAATTAATTTAAGATGACAGTATTCAGGATATTGGCCTCTTAAAATTCGTAACACATTGTACTGCTGAAGCGTGATATCCTTCCCTTTAAAAAAGGAGGCATACTGGTTTTGCAGCCAGTGAGCGGTATAAATAAGATTAATTGCCAGTTTTTGCTGAGGCGATTTAAAAGAGCTTTGCTTTATTTCGTCTTCCAGTTTCACGAAGGTGTTTATTAAAAAAAGGCTTCCAAAAGAGGAAGCCCTTAATATTACTTTGCTTTATTTAATTCAATATTAATATTCAATTTAACTTCATCACTAACTGCAACTCCGCCTGCTTCCAATGCGGCATTCCAGTTTAAACCGAAATCTTTACGGTTAATTTCTCCATTTACTCTAAAACCGTATTTAGTATTTCCGTAAGGATCTTTCACTGTTTTAGAAGCGCCAATAGCAGTTAAGGTCACTTTTTTTGTAACACCGTGCATGGTTAATTCGCCTGTTAAATCGTAAGCGGTTTTACCTTTTTTTACATTCGGTTTCATGCTTGTGCTTTTGAAAGTTATTTTTGGATATTTTTCAACGTCAAAAAAGTCAGCACTTTTTAAGTGCCCGTCGCGTTTTTCATCATCGGTGTTGATTGAAGCAGCGTCAGCCGAAAAATTAATTGAAGCATCGGTAAAATCAATATCCGTTTTAGAACTAACTGTTCCTTCGTATACCTTAAATTTTCCTTCAACATCAGAAACCATCATGTGAGTAACGGAAAAGCCAAGTTTAGAGTGTGAAGGATCAACCTTCCAATTAGTTTGTGAATAAGCGGCGAGGCTCAACAGCGCTACCGAAGCAGATAAAATCAGTTTTTTCATAAGTTATTTTTTAATTATGGTACAAATATATGTTGTAACATTTAATGTTGCCACATTTAAAACGTTAAATTTTGAAAAATTCCTGTTCTCCGGGTGCTAATGATTTTAATTCGATCGTATCTATTTTAGTACGTTTAAGTTTTACAACTTCATAACCAAACGTTTTACACATTTTTCTGATCTGCCTGTTCTTTCCTTCTTTCAACTTTACTTTAATTGTGTTTCCGCCCATTAGAGTGCATTCACAGGGCTTGGTAACATGATAGCCTATATTAACTCCTTTGGTCAAAAGGGAAATAAAATTTTCATCAGGAGTTTTATCAAGTTCAACCAGATATTCCTTTTCTTTTTCAAAAGCCGGGTTGGTTATTCCTTCCACCCATTTTCCATTATTGCTTAAAAGTAAAAGTCCTTCAGAAGCTTTATCCAATCTGCCTGCTATGGATAATCCCTTTACATCTTTAAAAAAGTCTGACAGATTATTTTCTACATTTTTACTAAGTGTACTTTCATAGCCAACCGGCTTATAAAATTTTATATAAATGAATTCTTTTTTCGGTCTAACCACTTTACCTTCTACCTTTATTTCCGAATCGTCATTTAAAAAAACGTTTTCTTTTACTACAGTGTTGTCAATTTCAACCACACCTTTTGCAAGAAGTTCTTGTGCTGTTTCATTCGTAAGTTTTAAAGTATGTACTAAAAAGTACTTTATTCGTCGGTAAAAGCTCATAATTACAGTCCTTGTTTTTTATTGGACAGCAAATATCCTAATTTTACGCTTAATGGAAGAAATTATTTCAATATCACATATCCAGAAAACGTATCGAATAGGTGAGGAAGTGATAAATGCCTTAAACGATGTTTCCTTGAGTATCCGCAAAAACGAGTATGTGGCTTTAATGGGTCCTTCCGGAAGTGGCAAATCAACGCTCATGAACATGCTTGGATGTCTTGACAGTCCCTCTGCCGGAGAGTATATTCTTAATAACCTTTCCGTTGCCCGCATGAGTGATAACCAATTAGCCGAAGTGAGAAATAAAGAAATTGGTTTTGTGTTTCAAACGTTTAATCTTCTGCCAAGGGCTACCACACTCGAAAATGTGGCTCTTCCGCTCGTGTATGCCGGATTTAGCAAAGCCAACCGCGAAGCAAGGGCAAAAGAAGTTCTTGAACAGGTGGGGCTGGGTAATCGGATGAATCATAAACCAAATGAGTTGAGCGGGGGGCAGCGCCAACGGGTGGCTATTGCCCGGGCCCTCGTTAATAAACCGGCTATTATTCTGGCCGATGAGCCTACGGGAAACCTCGATAGTAAAACTTCTGTTGAAATAATGGGCCTTTTTGAAGAAATTCATAATAACGGAAATGCAATCATTCTTGTAACCCATGAAGAAGATATTGCTCTGCATGCACACCGTATTGTACGTTTAAAAGATGGTTTGGTTGAAACCGACCAGCCGAATCCAAAAATAACTACCTATAAAACCAGATTAAGTAGTTTTAATTAAACCTTCCGGCATTTTATCAGTCCAACTAAAAAATTGAAGAAATGAAAAGCGTTTGCAACTATTTTTTATTTTGTTTATTTGTTTTGTTATTGTTTGGTTCCTGCCGCAAAAAAACTCAGGAAACAGACAGTGATACCAGTTCAGCTTCCGAAAATTTTCTTGCCACAAGCATAGGAAATGATATGGGTAATGTAGCCGATGAGGCGGGAAGAACAAAAAACATTAGTAGTTTTAAAGCAAGCGGATCTACAGGTATTTTAAGCTCCTGTGCTTCCATTCAATTTGACACTCTTGTTAATGTGAACGCAGACACCATTACCGTTAATTTTGGAAACAGCAATTGCTTATGTAACGACGGCCGTTATCGCAGGGGGTCATTGGTTATCGTTTATAACGGACGTTATCGCGACTCGTTAACAACTGTTTTCATTTCCCCTAAAAATTATTTTGTGAACGATAATGGTGTGAGTGGAAGTAAAACAGTTAAAAATCTTGGACATAATTCGCAGGGACATTTGGTGTATGACATAAGCGAAACTATCTCGATTGTGAAGGCAGACAACAGTGGAAGTATTGTTCTGAACGCGTTACGCAAGCGTGAGTGGGTAAGCGGTGAGAATACGGTAAGCTGGCTGGATGACAAATATTCTATTACAGGAAGTGCAACAGGCAGTAACGCCAACGGCAGAAATTTTACTTCGGTAATAACAAAACCTTTAATAAGAGATATGAGCATTGCCTGCCGTAAACATTTCATTAGCGGCATCATGCAACATACTCCTGTAAATAAACCTACACGTACTATTGATTTTGGTGATGAAACCTGCGACAATAAAGCTACCGTAACCATTAACAATAAAGTTTACGAAATTACTTTGCCATAAGTCTGCATTAAATCTTTCTTTTTAATTAGCTATTTATGCCTTAACTTTAGGCCTGATGAGAATTGCCATTATTTTTATTTTACTTTCTTTTTTCTCGCAATCGCAAATAGATTCTGCTATAATGGTACCCATGTTATCGGTACATGTGGGTGGACAAATTCCGGGTGGCGATCTGTCGAATCGCTTTGGCCCTAATTTAAATGCCGGCGGGTCTTTTATGCTAAAAACCAAAAAGAACTGGCTGCTTGGTTTGGAATCGAATTATATGTACGGCAGAAATGTACGCGAGGATGTACTCTTACAAATGAAAACTGAAAACGGCACCGTGATTGACAACGAAGGATATCCTGCAGATATTCGTGTAACAGAGCGCGGTGTGGGCGTACATATAGTTGGTGGCCGCATTTTCAAATTTCTTTCCACTAATCCCAATTCCGGTTTAATGGTAACGGTTGGGGGAGGTTATTTTCAGTCTAAAATAAATCTGTTTGATTACCAGAAAAAAATAGCAGCCATTAAAGGAGATTTAAAATATGGATACGATCGTTTAAGCAATGGGTTCTCAACTTCACAGTTTTTAGGTTATATGTTTTTGAGCGAAAATAAATTATTAAACTTTTATTTTGGATTTGAGGCCTATCAGGCTTTCACCAAAAGCGTACGAAAATTAAATTATGATACAGGCCTTGCCGATACAAAAGCAAGACTGGATCTGGTTTACGGCTTGCGGGTCGGGTGGATCCTTCCGCTGTACAAAAAACGGCCGAACGACTACTACACGAATTAAATTACGCAATGTTTATTTATAACCTGGTAGTTTTACTTTACGGGCTTGTTATAAGAGCGGCATCCTTAAAAAATAACAAAGCGAAGCAATGGATTGATGGGCGGTATAACTGGAGACAGATGTATGCGGAAAAAACAGCTGCGTTAAGTTCCGGAAACCGGATATGGATACACTGTGCATCCTACGGAGAATTTGAGCAGGGCCGGCCTTTAATTGAAAGTATAAAAAAAAATAATCCTGATTTTAAAATTATCCTCACGTTTTTTTCGCCAAGCGGTTATGAGGTAGTTAAAGCATGGCCAGGCGCCGATGTAATTGGTTATTTACCACTGGATACAAAGTCCAACGCTATTGATTTTTTAAATATAGTTAAGCCCGGTGCAGCCATTTTTATTAAATATGAATTCTGGCTTAACTTTTTATTTCAGTTGCAACATAAACATATCAAAACCTATCTGGTATCCGCGGTTTTTAAAACACATCATCCTTTCTTTAAATGGTATGGCAGTATTTTCAGGAAATCTCTCGGCACTTTTGATAAACTCTTTATTCAGGATCTTCACTCGGCCAATCTTCTTGAAAACATAGGCGTGAAAAATTATGAAGTTACAGGCGATACTCGTTTTGACAGGGTAGTGGAAATTAAAGAGAGGTTTGAACCACTTCCTGTTATAACACAATTTGCAGGAACCAGTAAAATTATTGTGGGCGGAAGTACCTGGAAACAAGATGAAGAACTGCTTGTTGATGCTTTAAATAAAATTAAAACACATGATGTTAAGCTGATACTGGCCCCACATGAACTCAATGGAACCAGCATCAGTCATTTAAAAGAAACATTGGAAAATAATAAAATATCTTACTCTTTATACAGTGAAAATAATCTGCAAAGTAATAATCAGGTATTAATTGTTGATGTATTCGGATTGCTATCTAAATTATATTTTTATTGCGACCTTGCCTACATTGGGGGCGGCTTTGGTGATGGCATTCATAATTGCCTGGAGGCTGCTGTTTATTTAAAACCGGTTATGTTTTTTGGTAATACGCATCACAAATACAACGAAGCTGTAGAATTAATAAATTTAAAGGCGGCGCGTAACTTTACCGTTCGTGAAGAGGCACCTGGAATTATAGATCACTTTTTAAATAATGCTGAAAAATTAAAACTGGAAGCCGATCTTAAAAAATACTTTTCCGATAAAACAGGTACCACGCAAAAAGTTATTGAGATCTTAAAATTTAACTAAACCTCTGTTGCTTTTAATACTGAGGCCCACAGAAGATCAGCGGTTTTATCCCACGAAAATTTTTCTTTTTGCAAAAAACCTTTTCTGATCAGTTCGGCCCTTAAAGAGTCCTCCATATAAATCTTTTTCATTGCGTTTTTAATTTCACCAATGTCAGAAGGGTTTACCAATAAGGCAGCTTCGCCCGCAACTTCAGGCAGGCTGGTTACATTGCTTGTGACCACAGGCACACCTGATGCCATGGCCTCTACCAAGGGTATTCCAAATCCTTCAAAGTAGGGAACAAAAGTAAGGGCAAGCGCTGATCCTAACGCCAAGGCCAGATCTTCGTCCGAAAGCCGTCCTGTAAAAATTACTTCTTCTTTCAGATTGTTAGTATTGATTGTTTCGCGTATGTCTGTAACGCCCCAGAAAGGCGGTCCGGCGAGCACAAGTTTAATATCGGAAGAACTTTCTTTTTTAAATAACGCGAATGCTTTGATTAAATTCACAATATTTTTGCGGGGATGTAATGACCCCACACTTATAAAATAATTTTTCCCGTTACTGAATTTATTTTTGGTATCGGTTTTTTCAGATTCGGTGAGCGGTTTAAAAAAAGGATTGATACCGTTATAAACAACATCTGTTTTTTCGGGACTAACATGATAGTTGGTTATAATATCTTTTTTACTGTATTCCGATACGGTAGCTATGCGTGTTGCTTCAGAGGCAAATTTGGGGAAGTAATAATTATAATATTTTTCCGTTAACCATTTTACATCATTAGGATTATGTAAAAAGTTGAGGTCGTGTATTACCGGAAGTTGTCTGCATTTTACCCCTAATGATAAAAAACCATCGGGTGATAAAAATAAATCGGGCTGCATTTTATTAAGCAGTGATTTTACGGAATGTTGGAACCACCAGTAATAAAGGAAAGGGTGACGCGCCTGAGGTGAAACAATGAGTGGTGTAATGTTATCGGCAAAAATAAACGATTCGTCAAAAGGGCGGTCAAATAAAAAAATAAAATGATGCTCCGGATTTTTAGTTGTAATACGCTTAAGAGTTTGATACGAAAACCAGCCTATCCCATCCAGCTTGTCTTTAAGTAAAAGCCTTGTATTTACAACTATCTGCACAGTGCAAATCTATTAAAAGGATTAGTTTAAACCATAAAAAAAGGTATATTTGCCCGTTTTTAATGCAGAAAAAGAAGTTCATATTTGATCTCGCTATTTTATTGGTTCTTAACCTGTTAATCAAACCTTTTTGGACACTGATTGTGGAACCAAAAGTACAGGGTCAAATTGGAAACCAAAGTTATGGTCAATATTTTGTGCTTTTTAATTTTTCGCTCTTACTGAACATACTTTTAGACTTTGGCTTAAGCAATTTCAATAATAAAAATATTGCTCAGAATGGTCATTTATTAAGCAAACATTTCAGCAAAATGTTGGGTCTTAAGTTTGCGTTGGGTATATTTTACATGCTCATTTCATTGGGCATAGGTTGCGTTTTTTTAAATTACGACCCAAAGCTTCTTTCTATTTTATGCATTAATACTTTTTTCTTAAGCTTTATATTGTTCCTCCGTTCAAACCTTCAGGCCCTGCATATGTTCAGGGTTGACAGTATTATTTCGGTTCTCGACAGGGTTATCATGATTACGCTTGTGGGCTTTATGCTGTTAAACGTTTTTGGTTTACAAATTACGGCTGAAAAGTTTGTATATGCTCAAACCATTGGTTATGCATTAACTGCAATTATATCTTTTGTTGTGGTGTTAAATAAAACACATACGTTTAAACTCAATTGGGACTGGGCATTTAACCGTTTTATTTTAAAGAAAAGCGCTCCTTACGCGATTTTAGTTTTGTTAATGACCTTTTACAACCGCCTTGACAGTGTAATGATAGAGCAATTGCTGCCCGGTAATCTGGGGGAAGAACAAAGTGGTATTTATGCAAAAAGTTTTCGTTTACTTGACGCTGCAAACCAGATAGCCTATCTGTTTTCCATACAGTTGTTTCCATTATTCAGCCGCATGCTAAAGCACAAGGAAAATATTGAAAATGTAGTGAAGTTAAGTGTCACGCTACTTCTTACACCTGCATTAATTGTTTCGATAGGTACTATATTTTACGCGCAGCATTTCTTCGAAAAAATATATACCGGCGATACTCAGGGTTATGAAATCCTTGCCGTTATTATGAATTGCTTTACGGCCATTTCAATCACTTATATTTTTGGAACGTTGCTTACAGCTAACGGTAATTTAAAGCATTTAAATTATATGGCTCTGTGTGGTATTGCAATCAATATCATCTTAAATTTTATTCTAATACCGCATTTCTATGCAATGGGTAGCGCTATTTCAAGTGTGGTGACCCAGTTCTTCACAGGTTTTATTCAAATATATATTTCTTACAGGGTTTTTAAATTCAGGGTTAATAAACGTTTGTTGTTTTCAATAATCACTTTTGTTATTGGATTGTTTCTCATCAATTATCTTACCTTTCATCTCACGAAACAGTGGATGCTCAATTTCATAATAATGCTTATATTTAGTGGTTTATTGGCCTTAATTACCGGAATGGTAAACCCTAAATCGGTGCTGAGGTTTATAAAATATAAATAATATGACAGAAGGTATTTCAACAAAGGATTTTTTAATCAGGGTTTTCAAATGGAAAAAAATTTTTCTGATTGTTACGGTTGCAACCATAATAATTATGGGCATTATTGCTTTTTTAATGCCAAAGCAATATAAATCAACCGCCATTTTATTTGCTGCCCGGCAGTTTTCCGTTTCTAAATTAGTTATAGAAGCCAATGCCGGTAATCAGGAAGATTATATGCAGATTGGTGATGAAGACGATTGCGAAAAACTAATTCAGTTATTAAGTTCAGATGCTTTGAAAATTAAAGTGGCTAACGCTTATAACTTATGGGATCGCTGGAAAATTAAGGACACCTCTTTTTCTTACCATTATCTGAGACTTAAATGGGAAGACATGGTAAGTATTAAACGTACAGAGTTTAACAGCGTTAAAGTTGAAGTGTATGATTATACCGCAAATGGCGCGGCGCAAATTGCAAACGGTATTTCGGATTATTGCGATACCGTAAAATATGAAATGACCAAAACCATAAGCTCACAGGTGCTGGGTATTGTGAAAAAGGAATATGAGAATACCCTTTTACGAATGAAGGAACTGGAGGATAGTCTGCAAAAACTAAGACTATTAGGGGTGTTACATTACAAAGAGCAGGTGAAAGCTTATACCAGGAGTTATGCCAAAGCAATTGAAAAAAATGACGGAACTGCCATGAAACGTTTGGAAGCGAAGCTTGATACTTTAAAAAAATATGGCGGGGCTTACCAGATCATGCACGACAATCTTGATAAATACGGGGCTAAATACCCAGATATCAAAGCTAAGTATGATGAAGCGCTGGTTAATGCCAACACTATTTTACCAACAAAATTTATAGTTGAAAACGCAAAGCCCAACGAATACAAGGCTAGGCCCAAACGCCTTATTTTAATAGGCCTGGCTGTTATTGCCAATAATTTTATCGCGCTGCTCTTTATGCTTTTTAAGGAAAGATTTAAAAACTTTTTTCACTGAACTTTTATGGAAAACTTTAACTCTTTAAGTTTACTGACAACGGTTTCCAAACGGTATAAAAGCCTTGTGGTTTTGGTTTTATCTGCCGCTGTTCTTTCATTTATTATTTCTTTTTTTCTGAAGGAAAAATATAAATCTACAGCCGTTGTATATCCCGTTAATCTGTATCAGCACTCCAAAGAATCTAACAGTGAGCAACTGTTACAATATTTAATGAGTGAAGAGGTAAAGAACCAACTTGCGTCAGAATTTAATTTATACCGTCGTTATAATATTGATACCCTTACTAAAGCGGGAGGCAAAACCTTATTCGGATATGCATTTCAGGAAAATTTCACGATTTCCCCTACACTGTATGAATCTATTGAGATTTCAGTAAAAGATGAAGATCCTAAGATGGCCTGTAAAATCAATGCCAGATTAATATCATTAACCAACGAATTGATACAACGTATTAAGCAAACAGTTGTGAAGCAATATATGGTGAACGCGGAGATGGTGATTAAGAATTCCAACAATGAGCTGGATTCTTTGGATAGAGCTGTGAGGAAAATCAGAAGCGATTACGATATTGTTGATGAAAATTATCAGGGGCGCTACTTAAGCAAGGAATTGGTTAAGGGCGGCGCTTTATCTGAAAGTCGCATGAAACAGTCGCAGGGCCTAAAGGAAAAAGGTACTCAGTTAAAAATTCTGGATGGAAAAATAAATTCATCCTTGCGTTCTTATTCCGACATGAAAATGATTTATGATAAATATGCGCTGGACGCCCAGGGCAATGTTGATCATATTATTTATGTTTCAAAGCCTACGTTACCGGACAAACGTTGTTATCCTATCAGGTGGGTGATTGTATTGATTTCATCCATGTCGGCCTTGTTGCTAGGTATAGGCGTTATTCTAATAAAAAACCGCGAAAAAAATTCAGTTGGGTAAAATTATTAAATTATATCTGTTCGAATTTCTTATCCTTGCCTACATCCTGGGCAATGCATATGTGCTGGTTTACAAGAAGGACTATTTTTATCCCTACAATTTAAGTCCACTTTTAATACTTCTGGTTTATGTTGGGGTTATGCACCTGCAAAAACTGGTATTATTTCTTGCATTCGCCACACCACTTGCTATCTCTTTAAAGGAACTGGGCTTTGCAGAAAGTATGGATCTTAGTTTGCCCACCGAGCCTATTATGGCGGGCATTATGTTGTTATACATTTTAAATGAATTGCATAAAAGCATGACAGATAAAAAATTTGTTTGGCATACCATTTCAGTTATTATTATCATACAATTAGCATGGATGTTTATCACCAGCCTCACCAGCACTGAAATTGGCATTTCATTAAAATATTTTGTGGCCAGGTTATGGTTTATTTTCAGTTGTTATGTTATAATGCCTCACCTCTTCAGAGAAAGAAAAAATCTTATAAATTTTGTTCTTTTTTACGGGACCGGTTTATTAATTGTAGTTATTTATACAACAGTAAAACACGCCGCTTTTAACTTTAACGATAAGGCCGCCGACTGGGTGGTATCGCCGTTTTACAACGATCATACGGCTTACGGCGCGGCCCTTGCCATGTTTATACCCGTTTGTTTCAGTTTTATTTTTGTAAAAACCATATCCTTCCCTGTTAAGGTTTATTCTTTTTGCCTGTTTGTTGTTTTCATGGGCGCCATTATTTTGTCTTTTGCCCGAGCAGGCTGGTTAAGTCTTGTAGTTGCATTAGGTATGTATATAACTCTTGTTTTAAAAATTAAGTTTCGCACGCTTTTAATTACTGTTGCAGCGGGAGGCGTTTTATTTTATGCCTTTCAAACTGATATTTTAATTGCTTTAGGAAGGAACAATACCGATGCTGAAGGTGGGTTTTCAAATAATATTGAGTCTGTTTCAAATATTAAAACAGATGCCTCAAATCTTGAACGGTTAAACAGGTGGAGTTGCGCCATACGGATGTGGGAAGATAAACCCGTGTTAGGATGGGGACCCGGCACTTATATGTTTAAATACGCACCCTATCAGTTAAGTAAGGATAAAACCATTATCAGTACAAATTTCGGTACAAATGGGAACGCGCATAGCGAATACCTGGGTCCTTTATCAGAGCAGGGTGTTCCGGGTTTAATTATCGTTCTTGTTTTGTTATTAGCAAGTACTGCCCTTGGTTACCGGTTAATTTACTCCATACGCGATAAGGAAATAAAAATTATAACCATTGGTCTTTTTTTGGGTTTAATGACTTATTTCGTTCATGGCTTCCTTAATAATTTTTTAGATACCGATAAGCTTTCATTGCCATTCTGGGGCTTTCTGGGAGCTCTGGTATGTATCGATTTATATTATCCAAAAGCAGACCCTGAGGTTTAATAATGTGCTGGCATGTATTTTGCAGCGCAGCATAGAGATTAATTCACACATGCATCCTCTTTTTCACAAACAATGCAGGGCATTTAAAAGAGGTATATTACTATTCGTTCTCTTAATGCTGTGTCTGAATTACACCAGGGCACAGGAACATACCATTCTTTATAATCGTGATGCCGATTCGCTTCTAACGGCAAAATTTGATGCGGCCCGAAAAGCCACCCACGATTCGCTCCAGGCCATTGAAGATGATACTCTTAAATTTTATAGAAAAATTAAACATTTTGCTCAGAAGAATCATTATCTCGAACTGTTATACGAAGCTACATTCAGGGATCCGGAGCCAAAGCCCTATGTAGCGGAACCCGAATCGAAGGAGGAAAAAAATGTAAATCCTTTTATAGCTTATCAGCGACAGGTTATCCGTAATATTAATATTATTGTTTACGATCCTTTTGGCCACTCGGTTAACGATACTATTTACCGGAAGGTTGATTACTCTCAAAGGATAGGTAATATTGCGCATATGCGTTCACGGCGATGGGTTATCAGCAACCGCTTGCTGTTTAAGAAAAATGATACGATTAATCCTCTTGCTATAAGTGAAACAGAACGTTTATTGCGCTCTGCCGTATTTATTAACGATGCTAAAATTACTATTGAAAACACCGGTAGTAAAGATAGCGTGGATGTAAGGGTGGTAGTGCTTGACAAATGGAGCATTACAGTGCCGGTACTCATAACAGATGTTTCGGGCAATGTAAAATTCAGAAATCAAAATCTTTTCGGGTTAGGTCAGCAGTTTGAACAATATATCGGATTCCGGCGGCCCGATGTACTTGATTTTAACGGCTATTATAATATTGAAAATATTCATGGAACTTATATTTCATCGCGCTTAGCTTATCAGGCAAGCATTACAGGAACGCAGGTTGGCGTTTCGTTTAACCGTGGATTTTTTTCCCCCCTGACACCCTGGGCCGGAGGCGTTTCTTTTTACAATACCTGGAATCATTTTGGCTATACCGATGCAGTTGATAGTACTTCGAAATTTTTTAAAACCTATGCAATTAATTATGATGTGTGGGCAGGAAGGGCGTTTAAATTAAGTAAGGATAGAAGTTTTTTTAGTCAGAGTACCAACATTATAGCGGCCTGGCGTTTTTACAGGAATGAATATGTCCACCGGCCTACCCTTGCCATGGATCCTTCCCGCGCTATTTTTAATACAACTGCTGGATTGGGTAACGTGGGTTTTGCGGTTCAGCAATATTACAAGGATAAATACATTTACCGGTTTGGAGCTAATGAAGACGTTCCCGAAGGATTCATCTTTCAATATATTTACGGAGCATTACAAAAACAATATGATAAAATCCGATATTATTCAGGTATAGAAATTGCCAGATCAAAGCATTTTAAATTTGGATACGTATCAGCCACCTTTTCTTACGGTGTTTTTTTTAATAAGAGTGTATCCAATGACATAACTGCTAATTTCAACATGTATTATTTTAGTAATTTAAAACGTTCGGGACGTTGGTACTTCCGTCAGTTTATTTATTATAATACCGTTTACGGAGCCAATAAATTATTTAATGAAACCATCACCTTATCAAGTAATGAATTATACGGGTTTAATCCGGGTACCCTTTCGGGAACCAGTAAAATGGTTATTAATTCCGAAACAGTTGCTTATGCCCCCTATCATTTTATAGGTTTCAGATTCGCGCCGGTGGTGCTTGCCGGCTTTGGTTTAATAGGAGACAACCATCACCGTTTTATTGAAGGGAATCTTTACCAAGGCTATGCCGTAGGGGTAATGGTGAGAAATGAAAATCTTGTGAGCAGTACTTTTCAGTTCACATTCGGATATTATCCTTATCTGCCAAATGGTGATAAGTCGGTACTTGCATATAATCCTGTAACAAGTTTTACTTTAAGAGTCCGTAACTTTTCTGTATCCCGTCCTGAATTTGTGAGTTACTAGTGTAAAAATTCCTGAATAATAAATTTAAATTTAATTAGGAGCCTAACACCTCAATCAACTCTACAAGGCCTTCATTCAGTTTCTGATGATGTTTAACTGCTTTTGCAAAGGGAGTATAAGTAACTGTTTTGTTTACAATGCCCACCATTTCACCGGTGCGGCCGCCCATGATTGCTTTTACAGCATTAAAGCCAATGATACTGGCATTTACTCTTTCCATGCAGGTAGGATTTCCACCGCGTTGTATATGTCCCAGAATACTAACACGAATATCAAATTCAGGACAGTGTTTTTTTATAATTTCTGCTACTTTAAATGCTCCTCCGCTTTCATCACCTTCGGCCACTACAATTATTCTGCTGCTTTTGGTGCTTCTCCAGTTTTTTATTTTTTTGATGAGGGTTTCACTATCATGTTTTAATTCAGGAACCAGCAGCGCTTCGGCACCGCTTGCAATTGAACTTCTCAGTGCAATAAGCCCTGCATCCCTTCCCATTACTTCTACCACAAAAATACGGTCGTGACTTTCTGCGGTGTCTCTTATTTTATCAATGGCTTCCACTACGGTATTAATGGCGGTATCGTAGCCTATCGTAAAATCAGTACCAACCAAATCATTGTCAATTGTTCCCGCACAACCTATTATAGGAATTTTGATATGTTTATTTAATTCAATAGCGCCCTTAAAACTTCCGTCACCTCCAATTATTACAAGGCCTTCCATTTCATGTTTAAAAAGATTATCCACGGCTAGTGCCAAACCTTTGGCTGTCATGAATCGATCGCTGCGGGCGGTTTTTA
>JAOQAF010000148.1 GCA_025963735.1 Bacteroidota bacterium | reverse complement strand
CATACGTTGCCGTTGCTCATTTTCAGGTAAAGTAATAGCCTGTATCATGGCTTCCTGCATTAAGTGAATGTCGTTCGGATTAACGAGCAGTGCCCCTGTGAGCTCACTGGCTGCACCTGCAAACTCACTTAAGATCAATGAACCACGCAGGTCCTTGCGGGAAGCCACAAACTCTTTTGCCACAAGGTTCATACCGTCGCGCAGCGGGGTTATCAGCGCCACATCGCAGGCCGTATAACAGGCCATTAATTGGGTAAAATCAAGGTGGCGATACTGATAAACAATTGGTGCCCATTGAAGAGAACTGTATAGCCCGTTAATACGACTTATGTTTTCTTCAATTAATTTTTTTCTCTCCGCATACTGGCTTATCGTTTCACGCGAAGGAATAACATTAATAACAAAGGCCACTTTACCCCTTAGCTCTGTATGGTTTTCCAACAGTTGTTCATAGGCCTGCAGCCTGTTCATAACACCCTTGCTGTAATCCAAACGATCGAGCGAAAAGATCATTTTTACACTTTCATACTTTTTCTTTACAAGTGCCCGTTCTTTAATAACCTCTTCGTTATTGTAAGCTGAATTGAACTTTTGAAAATCGATACTGATGGGGTAATCTTTAACAAGCGTTATATGTCCATCCTGGTTCACACAATTATTCACACATTCAACCCCTAAAAAATAAGAGAGAGAACTTTTAAAATGGTTGCAGTAATCGGCTGTTTGGAAACCTACCACATCCGAACATAAAAGGCTTTTCAAAATATCGTTGCGCCACTCTTCAGGTATCAGTTTTATAAGTTCAAAAGAAGGAAAAGGGATATGCAGAAAAAAACTACTGCTTATCTTTTTTTCACCCTGGTACAAAAGCCCCGGAACAAGCATGAGATGGTAATCGTGGATCCATACCGTATCATTATCAGTTGCGGTGCTTCGAATAGCTTCTGCGAAAATTTCATTAACTGATTTATAAGCCTTATAAAAAGCTTCGTCATATTCAGCATAGGTTGGAAAATAATGGAACAGCGGCCACAACAACGAATTTGAAAAGCCATTGTAATACAGAGACTCCATTTCTTTTTCCAAAAAAACAGGAACAATTCCAAATTCAAGCTCACGCTTCTCGGTTTTAAATTCTTCCCAGTCTTCTTTATTAAAATCAGCGGCCCCTATCCATGTAATGTTATTTTCTTTTGGAAGTGATTGTATAGCCGAAACAAGCCCTCCGCTTGAAGGAAAAACTTCAAATTTTCCATCTTGCTTTTTAATACTGAAAGGAAGCCTGTTTGATACAATAAGTAATCTTTTATCCATAGTACCGTTTATTGTTGCTTTTAAGCCTTATGAAATTTTGATGCCTGCTGGCATAGGGTTTGAGAATACAAAGTGGCAATACCCGGTATGTGCCATAAAATTCTAACGCAAACCGTCATGTATGGAAAAAGAGAATAACAAATACACAGACAGTCTTAAATACATAAAATATTACTGGGATAAAATAACGTATTATCATCCTAAGGACAAGGGAAAACACCTGGGCCTTCCTAACAAATTTGTTTCGCCCAGTACCGATATTTTTAAAAACGACCAGTTTTACTGGGACAGTTATTTTGTGATATTAGGACTGGTGCGGGTTAAGAAAGTAAAACTTGCAAAGGGCATGGTAGATAATTTGGTTTATCTGTTTGAGCGCTTCGGTATTGTGCCCATGCGTAACCGATATTATAACCTGGGTACATCTCAGATTCCTTTTTTAACATCTATGGCGTTTGAAGTATTTGAAGCCGACAAAGACAAACAGTGGCTACATAAAGTAATAAATGTGGCCGAACAGGAATTAAAAAAATACTGGATGAATGAAAAACTTACTGAAAAACATATTGTGTATAAAGGATTGTCGCGTTATTGTGACCATTATATTACCCACCTTGGTGCTGAACATGAGTCGGGCTGGGACATGACCTCGAGATTTCATGACCGGTGCCTTGATTATTTACCCGTTGATTTGAATTCGTGCCTTTATAAATATGAAACAGATATTGCTGCGGCACATGAACTACTTGGCAATACGGCGCGCGCCAAAAAATTTAAAAACCAGGCAAATCTCAGAAAAACACAAATGAACGAATTAATGTGGCTTGACAGGGCGCATTTCTTCTGCGACTATAATTACCACACGAAGCAGCACAGCCAGTTTTTATCGGTTGCCGGATTTTATCCGTTGTGGGCTAATCTGGCAAGCCAGGAACAGGCAGAGAAGATAAGAGAAAATATTTTGCCGGTATTTGAATTTGACGGTGGTATTACCAACACTCAAACTTCGGGGTTATCCATTGATAAAAAACAGCATGATCACCCCAACGGTTGGCCGCATCAGCAGTGGATAGTGATAAAAGGACTTTTAAATTACGGCTATCGTGATGATGCAGAGCGCGTCGCAAAAAAATGGCTCGACATGAATGTGAAAATGTTTGAAGAAACAGGGAAATTTTGGGAGAAATACAATGTGGTGAACTGCGACATCGGTGTTTTTAATTCAGACCGATATTTATTACAAAGTGGCTTTGGATGGACCAACGCAGTATTTACAAGGTTGGTTGATGAATTTAATTTAAACAAGAGCCCTAAAAAATAAATGAAAAAGATGGCCGTAACATTTAATTAAATGAGATGCAGGAAGCCACCAATGCTTAACCTACTAACTCCCATAGCCTTAAAAAACACCTAAAACTGCTCAATTTTTTGTTTTTCCTCTCAAAAATATTACATTTGCACTTCCAATTTCGGAGAGATGCCTGAGTGGCCGAAAGGACATGTTTGCTAAACATGCGTACGGGAAACCGTACCGAGGGTTCGAATCCCTCTTTCTCCGCACAAAGGGACTGACCTGATAAAAATGGGTTCAGTCCCTTTTCTTTTAAAAGCAAATCGCCCGATGTACGGGCGATTTGGGCAATTACAGAATTTATTTTTGGAGTTCGAAATGCCCCA
>JAOQAF010000201.1 GCA_025963735.1 Bacteroidota bacterium | reverse complement strand
CAAGGTCAAACTTTAAATTGTCCCATGGCGCGGCATTGGCAATCATGTACCACCGCGTGGCATCAGCGCCGTACTTATCGAGTGTAGTGAACGGATCAATGGCATTGCCTAAGCGCTTGCTCATTTTGTTTCCGTTTTTATCCAACACCAAACCGTTAGATACCACATTTTTATACGCGACCGAATCAAAATTCATAACAGCAATAGCATGCAGGGTAAAAAACCAGCCACGGGTCTGGTCAACACCTTCTGCAATAAAATCTGCAGGGAAATATTTTTTGTTATCTATCAGTTCTTTATTTTCAAAAGGATAATGAACCTGCGCATAAGGCATTGCACCGCTATCAAACCAAACATCAATCAAATCGGGTTCACGGAATAATTTCTTGCCGTTTTTTTCAAGAATAATAGTGTCAGCATAAGGTTTATGAAGATCGAAGGTATTATAATTGTCGGCCGACATTTCTCCAACTTTGAAATTGCACAGCGGATTTTCTTTCATCACACTTTTACTAACGGCGTTTTCAATTTCATTCTGCAATTGTTCAGCAGAACCTATACAGATCTGCTCCGATTTGTCTTCGCTTGTCCAGATTGGAATTGGAATACCCCAAAAACGTGAGCGGGAAAGATTCCAGTCGTTCAGATTTTCGAGCCAGTTGCCAAACCTTCCGGTACCGGTAGATTCAGGCTTCCAGTTAATAGTTTTATTAAGTTCAATCATCCGGTCTTTCATAGCGGTTGATTTAATGAACCATGAATCCAAAGGATAATACAAAATGGGCTTATCAGTTCTCCAGCAATGCGGGTAACTGTGCTCATAGGTTTCTTTTTTAAACAATTTTCCTTCTTCCTGCAATTTTAAAACGATGCGTTCATCAACACTTAGATAAGCTTTGAGTTCTTTGATTTTTCCCTCTGCTTCCAGTATTTTTTTCTGATTTGCGAACTCCGATTTTTTTTCCCCGTCATTTAAAAAAGCTTCTTTTACATATTCCTCACCGTAAAGAAAAATACCATCCTTAATCTCCGGTAAAAATTTACCACGTTTATCAACTAAAGTTAGAGAAGCGATGTTGTGTTGTTTAGCAACACGAAAGTCATCCGCGCCAAAACTTGGCGCTATGTGAACAATTCCTGTTCCATCTGTGGTAGTAACAAAATCTCCAACAAGAACCTTAAAAGCGTCACCCTCAGGTTTTACAAAAGGCAAGAGTTGTTCGTACTTTATGCCAGCCAGATCAGAACCCAGGCAATGACCTATAATTTTGAAAGGAATATTTTTATCGCCCGGCTTATAATCTTCAAATTTCAGATCCGTATGTTTTTCAGAGAAAAACTTATTTACAAGGTCTTTTGCAAGTATAACGGTTTGCAGTGTGCCACTGAAGGGATTAAAAGTTTCTACAAAAACATAATTAATATCTTTTCCAACCGCTAAAGCGGTATTAGAAGGCAAGGTCCAGGGAGTGGTGGTCCAGGCGAGGAAAAAGAATTCAGTGTTTGATGTTTCAAGTTTTGATAGAACACCTGCCTTTAACTCTGAACTCTGAACTTTGAACTGAACGGTTGCCGTTCTGTCTTTCACATGCCTGTAACAACCCGGTTGATTTAATTCATGAGAGCTTAAACCGGTGCCGGCAGCCGGTGAATATGGTTGAATAGTAAAACCCTTATATAACAGATCTTTCTTATACAAATTTTGTAAAAGCCACCATACACTTTCAATGTATTTATTATCGTAAGTGATGTAGGGATCGCCCATATCTACCCAATAACCCATTTGTGCAGTTACCTCTTCCCACTTATCGGTGTATTTCATCACCTCCTTGCGGCAGGCTTTGTTATAATCTTCAACCGAAATAAACTTCGGACTGTTTTTATTTCCAATGTCTTCTTTTGTAATTCCCAATGATTTTTCAACCCCAAGTTCAATGGGCAATCCATGCGTGTCCCAGCCGGCTTTCCGCTTAACCTGATAACCCTGCAAGGTTTTAAAACGACAAAAAATATCTTTAATGGCGCGCGCCATAACGTGGTGTATACCGGGCATACCGTTAGCGCTGGGCGGACCTTCGTAAAAAACCCATGGTGTTTTGCCTTCACGTGAAGATACGGATTTAGCGAAAGTTTTATTCTCTTCCCAAAATTGTAAAATATCTTTACTTATTTGAGGTAGATTGATTTGTTTATATTCCGGGTACTTTTTCATTATCTTAAGAAAGCGTTAATTCGGCGAACACATACCGAAGGCATTATCGTTTTTTTCCTGTGAATCGCGGGAAAAAAAGGAGAGCGAATTTAGTTAAAAAATTGAATGAAAACACTTAAAAATGAACTTTTTAAGTATCGCAGGTTGATGGTGGAAAGTTCTAATTATCCTTCTTTACAAAGCGGGTGCGATGCACACTACGGCCCTGAACTCCGTAAACTTCAATATAGTATAAGCCCTCTGACAAGCTGCTTACATTTATTTGTATTTTATTTTGCGGACTAATATCGAATTGATTGTAAAGCACAATTCTGCCGGTTGGATCAATAATAATGGCTTTGGCAATAGCGCCACCTTCGTTTGTTTCTATGGTAAGATCGGTAGAAACAGGGTTTGGAAATAAGCTAATATGGCTATTAAGAGTGTTTACCTTTATTCCGGCAGCGGGATTGTAGGAAACGCTGAACACCTTACAGGCAACGCATTGAGAAGAATCTTTAGCGCAAACAGTATGAGAACCTACGCATAAATTGGGCGCCGGAGCGTAAGAACTTGTTGCCACACCATCAATGGTAAAAGAAGGCGGATTATTGGAAAAAGTGGTGTTACCCCCCGTCCAGCCCAGGTAAGCGCTGCCGTTACAACAGGTTGGGCAATTGGCTGCCATTATGGAATAGGCGGATACGGTTAATGGAGCACTGGCATAATTAGGAAATTGCACATAATTAACGCCGGCAATAATGGTTCCGGTATAAATAGAAACGGTATATACTGAAGAACATGCACACACGTTAGTTATGGTAATAGCTGTAGAAGAAGAAGTGCTTGTTGTTGAGTTAGGGCATGATGATGAATTGGTTACTACTGCAGTAAAAGGGCCGTTAGCGCCGGACGTGGTAAAGGTAACAGAGCCGTTACACGTGCCAAAACAAGTGGGTTGCTGAATGTTTGATTGCCCGAAACCCTGAGCTTTTGAATACTGGACAGCAGCGAAAAAAATAAGGAAGAAAATAATTTTATGTTTCATTTGTTTAATATAGAGAAAAAAGCCGGATTTTAAACCGGGTTAAATCATGACTTAAATCTAAATCTAATTTTTTAAATACCCGAATTTTTGTGGAATAAAATTAGGGTTAATCTATGGTAGCCATCACTTTTAATTCAATAGCTATTGGCGTAGGAAGCTTGTTTATCTCAATAGTGGTACGGCAGGGCGGGTTCTCTTTAAAATATTCTGCCCAGATTTTATTATACTTGGGAAAATCATCTTTCATGTTCGTTAAAAACACAGTTACGTCTACAATTTTATCCCAACTGCTTCCTGAATCTTCAAGAATGTATTTTATATTTTTGAAAACGCTGTGACATTGTTTTTCAATATCATAACTTAATATTAATCCATTTTCATCGAGCTCTACTCCCGGGATTTTTTTTGTTCCTCTTTCACGCGGACCAACGCCGCTTAGAAAAAGGAAATTCCCGACTTTTTTAGCATGTGGATACAACCCAACAGGTTCAGGGGCTTTAGAGGATTCAATAGTTTTATCGGCCATGTTTTTTGAAATCTTATTCTGTAAATTTAACTAAATTCTGATGAACTAAATGATGGGTTAAAAACAATAAAATCCGTAACTTTGGTATAATGAAAGTAAAACAACTTTACACTAACTGCCTGGCCCAGGGCGCGTATTATATTTCACATAACGGAGAGGCTGCCATAATAGATCCACTGAGGGAAACAGCGCCCTATCTTGAACTTCTTAAACAAAATAACGACACCCTTAAATATATATTTGAAACTCATTTTCACGCTGATTTTGTTAGCGGTCATGTAGATCTTGCCAACGCAACGGGAGCAAAAATTGTTTTCGGTCCCAACGCAGAAACTTCTTATAACAGTTATACAGCGAATGATAATGAAGAATTTAAAATTGGCCAACTTACTTTAAAAGTACTCCACACGCCCGGCCACACCCTGGAATCAAGCTGCTATTTGCTTACAGACATTAACAATAAACCGCATTGTATTTTTACAGGCGACACTTTGTTTATTGGAGATGTTGGGCGCCCTGACCTTGCCATTAAATCAACGCTCACCCAGGAAGATCTTGCAGGAATGCTTTATGATTCTCTTCGAAATAAAATAATGCATTTACCCGATGATACAATTGTTTATCCTGCCCATGGTGCAGGCTCTGCCTGTGGAAAAAACATGAGCAAAGAAACTTTTGACACCTTAGGTAACCAGAAAAAAACAAATTACGCTTTACAAAATATCAGTAAGAAAGATTTTGTATACGAACTTACAACCGGCATTACACCTGCTCCGCAATACTTTTCAAAAAACGCGCTGCTGAATAAAAGCGGATATAAAAATTATGAAGATGTTATAAATTCCGGAGCCAAAGCTTTGGATGTAAGCGACTTTGAGAAAGCACTTCATGATCAAAAAACTTTGGTGCTTGACGTGAGAAAGCCTGAAGAATTTGCGGCACGACACATACCCAACTCCATTTACGTTGGGTTAGACGGACAGTTTGCGCCCTGGGTGGGAACCGTTATAGAGCATCTCGAGACACCCATTTTAATTATTGCCCCTGAAGGTCGTGAAGCGGAAACCGTTATGAGGTTAAGCCGCGTGGGCTATGATAATTGTATAGGGTTTCTTAAAGGAGGTTTTGATTCCTGGGAAAAAGCAGGTAAAAAAACTGCGCGTATTGACACAGTGAATGCGGATCAATATATTGAAAACTACAGCAAAGGCATTGAAACGCTTGACGTTCGGAAAAAGGGCGAGTACGATACAAATCACCTTGAAAATACGCATAACAAACCATTGGATTTTATTTATGATTGGCTAAATGATTTTAATAAGGACAGTACTTACTATATAAATTGTGCAGGAGGTTACCGAAGCGTGATAGCCGCCAGCGTCTTAAAATCAAAAGGTTTTAAAAATCTTGTAAACGTTGTGGGAGGCTTTGGCGCTATAGAAAAGACGGGCGTAACTACCTGTAAGTCTACATGCGCTAAGTCTTAATACTGCAAATTTTAAATGTTAAAGAAAAGCCGTTTATATTCTATACTATTTAATAAATGCCCTCGTTGTCATAAAGGAAACTTTTTTGTCAGCAATAATCCGTATGATCTAAAAAGGTTTTCAAAACTCAATGACGACTGTCCGGTTTGCAACGAAAGTTTTCGCCGGGAGCCGGGATTTTATTTTGGCGCTACTTATGCGAGTTATGGCATTACGGTTTTTCTTGGTCTTACTTTGTTTCTTTTTATGGTTTGGTTTTTAAAAATCGAGATCTTAATTTTTCTGGTTACTTTTTTAATCCTTCTTATTGTATTGATGCCCGTAATTTACCGGCTTTCGAGATTAATATGGATAAACGTGTTTGTATCCCCGGGGAAAACAGACTTAAATTAATCCATGTTTTCAATTTAATTTTTTACTTTTAAAGGATGAACAGTCCACTTGAACTATATGACCGGGAGATCCTTTTAAAGATTAATTCTTTACATAATGAATCTCTCGACTGGCTTATGTGGCAATACAGCGAGATCTATATTTTTCTTCCGATAGCGTTTATCTTAATTTATTTTTACTACAAACGTTACCAGTTAAAAAACACAGTTGCTTTATTGGTGTGTTGCGCAATTTCTGTTGCTTTTACCGATATAAGCAGCAATGCCGTTAAGCACAGCGTAAAACGGTACCGGCCCACCCACAATCTTGAAATTAAGGATCAGCTTCATTATGTGAAAAACAAAAAAGGCGAAGATTATCACGGTGGAAAGTATGGATTTTTCAGCGCGCATGCCGCCAATACGGTGGGGGTAACCACTTTGTTGTTTCTCGCGGCCAGCTGGATTCCTAAACGCCTGCGGTTTTTGTTTTACCTCATTCCGTTCATGATCATTTACAGCAGAATATATATTGGGGCGCATTATCCAAGCGATGTGTTAGTGGGGGCGCTTGACGGTGTGCTTTTCGGATATATTACATTCATAATCTTCAGAAGGTATTTTTTTAAATCGCCGTTAATACCAAATGCTTAAAAAGCTTCTATTTTTTTTGTTACTTTCTAACTATTGTTTCAGCCAGTTACCTGATACCGACCTTTGGCTTTTTTCAATTAAGAATGAAAAAGAAAAGTACACGATTCAAAAAGGCGTGAATATTACTAATCGCGAAGGCTATGATAACCAGCCAATTTTTTCCCCAGATGGTAAAAGTATTTATTATGTAAGTATTCAGAAAGATAAGCAAGCAGATATTTACATGTACAGCATCGGAAATAAAAAAAGCAAAAAGTTAACCAATACTTCTACTAGCGAGTACTCACCCACTTTTACCTCTCAAAAAGGAATTATTGCCTGTGTAACTGTTTTAGGCGACAGCTCGCAGGTTATACTGCCCTATGATCTTAAAACGGGTCAGGTCTTGAAAGATTCAGTCCTAAACATAAATTTAAAACTAAATACTATTGACTCTGTAGGATATTTTACCTTCTTAAATTCTGATACGATACTTTACTATAAACTCACCAAACCTCATTCATTAAGAGCATATAGTATTAAGGGAAATACAGATGTCTTTTTGGGATATAATCCCATCAGGGGATTTAAGGCTATTAATCGCTATGAATTTATTTATGGCATTAAAGATTCTTCTGCGGTTACTTTTTACAAATACAATACTTTGCTTTCTAAAGCAGAAAAATTTTGCACTTACAACACATTAAACGAAGACATAGTTTGGGACAAAAGACTTGGTCTTTTAAAATCAGAAGGAGCAACAATTTTACAGTTTAATGAAAAAGAAAATAAATGGATACAACTTTTTGATTTTTCTCCTCTGGGAATTATAAAAATAACCCGTTTTACTTTTGACGCAGCATTCAAAAAAATTGTACTTGTAAACAATCTCAAGTAATTTATTTCATAACTGTTGATTGTCTTTATAACATACACACTTTTTTTCGCCTGGTTCATTTACAAAAATGCTTTCTTTGGGCTTTTCAACGACGGTCACCTTACGAAAAAAAATCTTCTTTTCGTTTTTATTTTGAAAGTGCTTGCTGTACCGGCATTTTATTTATTGTTCAAATTTTCATACGGAGGCATAACCAAATTAGATGCCGGCAAGTTTTATTCTGATTCGGTTATAATGAATAACCTCGCGTACATTGATGTAAAGGAATATTTGAAAATGTTGTTTGGGTTCCAGGACGATTCGCAGGGTTCTTTTTTCTTTAATACCTGTATTAACTTAACTGACAATTGGGATAACGGCCAGGTAAAAGATTTTTTATATAACGATAACAGAGTGGTTATACGTTTACATTCTCTTATACATTTTATCGCGTTTGGCTCTTATTTCGTGCATGCTCTATTCAGTTGTTTTCTGAGTTATGCAGGTATGTTCTTTCTTTATAAATGTTTCAAAGAATTTTTTAACGGAAAGGAATTGCTTTTGTTTATTTGCATTTCACTGTTTCCAACGCTTTGGCTATACACCGGCGGCCTTCTTAAGGAAGGGATAACCATGTTTGTATTAGGAACCCTACTGTATAATTTAAAAATAATAATTTCAGGTAGGCGCACTTCTAAATTAGTTATAATTCTTTTTCTGCTTCTTTTTGTTTCACTATTACTAAAACCCTACATACTTTTTTACGGTGCTGTTGTATTTGCTTTATTCTTTATCCTTCACAAATCCCAATTTAAATTTAAATCGATCATACTTCTTGGCTCTCTGTTACTAATAATATTACTTATTAACTTCACTACGGTAATATTCAAGAAGCGATCCTTGCTTCAGGCAGTTCAAAAAAGAGAAATGGAGTTCAAGGATCTTTCTACCGGAGGAATTTTTTTATTAGACAGTTCTAAGTTTGTAAGATTAGCTTATGACACTAATCTTGTGAATAAAATTAAAACTAAACCAAACCATTATTCCATTAAAAAAAATGTGCCTTATACTTATTGGGAGCATACCCACCAACAGGACACCCTGCAATGTGCTGCCAATAACGATACCGCAACCATATACTCTCTTGTTTATATTCTGCCTAAGGCCGGTTCCGCTATAGACGTCGTAAAAGGTTCGCATAATTTATTTGTGATAACATTGCGGAGCTTGTATTTTACAACCTTACATCCTCTCTTTTTCAATGCCAAAGGACTCATGCAACAATTTGCCTCACTGGAAAACGTTTTGTTGGCCGCAGCCTTACTCATTATTTTAATTGTCTTGTGTTTGGGTAAACAAGAAAAATTCGCGGGATTTACTTTTCTTTTTTTCGGGTTAAGTCTTTTCGTTTTAATTGGTTTTACAACCCCTAACAGTGGTGCCATAATGAGATACAGGGCTCCCGGGGCAATATTTATAATAATGTCAGCGCTTTATTTTTTTGATGCGTTCAAACATATTTTCAAAAAAATTATAAATTAAAATATAATCGTATATTTAAAAAGCACTACATGCAATATGAGTTTATTCAGAAAAAAATCAATTAAAGATATATTACATGCGGCTGAACAGGAAAGCCATCACAGCTCTATAGCCAAACATTTGGGGGTGCGGGATTTAAC
>JAOQAF010000200.1 GCA_025963735.1 Bacteroidota bacterium | reverse complement strand
ACACCGCTCTCCAGATTTCCAATAAAGGAACTGCTTACGTAAGTGATGTTACCGGTAACAAAAGGGTTATTGGCCATTGGCTCTTTACAGTACTCCCACCTGTAAAAGGTTTTTGCGCGTGCCTTGCAGCGTAAACCCACAGCGCCTAAATCGTCGGGTAAAAATACCTCGAAGTCGGGCTTTTGTATAACCGGCTTGGCCTTTACATTTAAGGTGGCAAGGTGCACAATTTGTTCATCGCCATTGGCTATGCTTTGCACATAGTTGGCAGTGTCTTTTAAAAGTTTGTGTACAATGCGCTCCCTGTCGTGCATTAAAGCGGTTTTGCTTTTACCCCCGTCAATGGCATCGTTCCAGGCAAGTTCAAGATCATTGAGCGCGCTGTTTAATGTAGCCAGGCTGGGATAGGGATTTGTAAATACAGAAGGGTGGTTGGCAACCGCATCAGCAATTTGCCTGCCTCTGTTTATTTTTTGTGGAACCGACATGTTACTCATATTCAGTGCCACGTTTAAAAAATTATTCATTTTGAATTGTTTTTTTTAAGGTAACAGCTGAACCTGCTTTTCTCATTCCTGAAGTCGATACCGTGTTTTGCTTTATTTGCAATGATCAGAGCGAAATAAAATGCGCGATTTGTGCAATCTGTGGCTTAATTTAACGGTAGCGGGAATGCCATTTGTTCTGTGTTTTTTTCCGACTGCGGAAACCCGGGCCAAGAAAATGTGCAATGCGTAAGCGGTTAGCTTTTGTACCGAACGTGTACTGCCTCACTTGGGGGATGTTTTCGAACGCTATAGCGTTTTACGGTTTAATTCTTTTGGCTAGCCTGCATTTTTGCCGAGCCTTGCTATACTCATAATCTTTTTTTTTAATGCTTTGTTTTTTAGTCTTAAAGCATTGTATTTATTATTTAAACGCACCTGCAATAAAAAAGATACATTTTTAAAGCCCTGTTAACAGGTTTTTTGAGGGCTTATTTATAAATGGCCGTCTTTTAAAAATAAGTGGATAGTTTTTTGATATAACCGGTAAGCGATTAATTATAAAGGTAAAGCGAAAGACATTAAACGTAAAGCGATAATGTTTGCCGTTAAACCTCGATACCCTTTACGTAAAGCGAAAGACATTGTACGTAAAGCGATAATGTTTGCCGTTAAACCGAAAGACACTTTATGTAAAGCGAAAGACCTTGAACGTAAAGCGATAATGTTTGCCGTTAAACCTAAACACTCTTTACCTAAAGCGAAAGACATTGTCCGTAAAGCGGGAATGTTTGCCGTTAAACCGAAAGACTCTTTATGTAAAGCGAAAGACATTGTACGTAAAGCGGGAATGTTTGCCGTTAAACCGAAAGACTCTTTATGTAAAGCGGAAGACATTGTACGTAAAGCGGCAATGTTTGCCCTTAAACCGAAAGACTCTTTACGTAAACCGAAAGACAATATACGTAAAGCGGTAATGTTTGCCGTTAAACCTGAATACTCTTTATGTAAAGAGAAAGACATTATACGTAAAGCGGGAATGTTTGCTCTTAATCCTTCATACTCTTTATGTAAAGCGATAGATGTTGCTTTAATAACCTGCAAAAATTCAACGAGTAAAAGCCTAGGTTTCCTAATTGTCGAAAAGGCAAAGAATAACCTTTTATAAATTTAATTTAAAAAAGTAAATTGATGACCACATTACAAACTTAAGGCTGTAAACGTAAGCGGTAATAAATTTGAAACCGATTCGCTAACAACCAGACTAAAACTTTAAAGGTTATTAACCAATAAGTTTAAAAGGTTTTAAATATAAAATCCCGGTTACGAAAGTAGCCGGGATTTTTTTATTATTGCCACCACCTTGCTTTTTTTGCTTTAAAGCCAAAAACAAGAGCGGTGTAATCAAAACGATTGTTGATTCAACCGATTCCCTATAACAGTTTCATTTAGCCTGTCTTTATAAGAAATATTTGTAATAAAAGTGATTCTTATTGAGCCATTAGCAGGCTAACTTGATCCTGTGTTATTTTACTACCACCTTTTTATGATAATTAATTCCTTTTCCGGAAATATTAAAAAAATACACACCTGTCTCTAGTTCGTTAATATTAAATTCGAATATATTTTCGCCGGCTGCTAAACTTGTTGTTTTTATTTTGAGGGATTTGCCCAATAAGTCAATAAGTGAGATGGTTATATCATTAACCGGTTGCGTTGTATTCACCGAAATTTTAAATTGGTCTTTTGAAGGTACCGGCCAAATTGTAACATCTATTATAAGATCTTTTATTTCAATCACAGGGGTTGTTTTGCTTTTCCAGATAAAATTTACAGCTTGCTTGTGGGAAGAGTAACCGCAGGGACTTAAATTGTACATGTCCTCCAGAGTTCTTAAAAGATTGTAATGATTGATATACGTGGAATAAGAGCCGCTTTTTACCATGGGTCCGTTAAAAAAAGTAAGTACGTGGTTGTTTTCTGCGCCGTTATCTTCATCAAAGGTAACAATAAGCAAACTGTTATGCGTTTTAGCCCATTGAATATATCCGTTCATGTTGGTGGCAAGCCAGGTATCGCCATCCTGCACGCTTCCATCGTGCATGCAGTTAATCAGGTTTGGCACCACTATAGAAACATCTGCTAATTGATTAAAGTCTGAAGGAAATGCTGTGAAAGGCTGGTTAACTGAAGGCGGAATATTATTGGCCTGATATCCCTGCCAGTTAGACCATGGGTTATGTCTTCTCACGTAAAGAGAGGTGGAGCCCAGGAAGCCCTCCGAAGGCATACTTTCCGAATAACCTTTAAATGTGAATTCGCCCGCCAGAAGAGACGCTCCAAGATTACAGGTTGTAAAAGGAGTATTTGCAGGCAAATTATTATCATATACTCCCTGCTCAGCGCCTGAATACAGTCTTATGTAATTAGGTTGGCTCGGGTGGGTAAGAGCATAAGAGTTGCTTAGTAAGGCTGTGTTGGTATCTGATATTAATGCATTTATAAAGGGAGCACTGGAAGAGCCCACTATCTGGGAATATCCTTTGTTTTCGAACATAACCATAACTACATGGTCGGGTCGTGGAATCTGAGCCTTAATAACGATTGAGAAAGTAATCAGGAAAAATAAAGATTTTAATTTCATCAGAACGGTTTTAATAATTAGAAGTTGGATGGGTTGTATCTAATTAGAACGAAAAAAATATTCCATATCGGGATATGTAGAATTTCCCCATTAGAAGAGAGAGTTAAAGAGTAGCCTCTAAAAAATTTGTCATTTTTTATGTTGCTTTTCTTCGCCAATGACGAAAACAACCGGTAGTTAAAATGCCAAATTATAAACTTGAAGATGTAAACGTAAGCGGCAATAAATTAGAAACCGATTCGCTGATATAAACTTCGCCTTCTTGCCCCGCTAAAATAATGCGGATGGCAGATTTAAATTTAAACTCGTATTCCGATAAACTCTGTCTGCACGATCCGCAGGGTGATACAGGTCCTGTTAAAGTTTTTCCGTTGGTGCGGGCCGTTACGGCAATTGTTTTTATTTTTAAATCGGGGTATTGTGAAGAGGCATGGTAAACTGCCACTCGTTCCGCGCAAAGGCCCGAAGGATAAGCCGCGTTCTCCTGATTATTACCCGTTACAATAATTCCATTTTCCATTAACACGGCTGCGCCTACGTAAAAGTTAGAGTAGGGGGCATAAGCATTATCGGTGGCTTTTTTAGCCAAAAGTAAAAGGTCCTTGTCTTCTTTATTTAATTCTTCGATCGAATCATAAATCAGAAATTCAGTGTTTATGGAAATTTTTTTCTGCATGTATACAAAGGTATTAAAAAGCCAGCTCAGGTATTTTTTATTTTTTTCGCGGCCAGTTCGCCCACCATGCTTCCAATGGCAACACCCATGCCCCCCATGCGTACGGCGGCTAACACATTTTTACTTACAAACTGAATGATGGGTTTTTTTTCGCTGCCAACACCCATGATTCCGGTCCACCGGTGATCAACCTCGTAAGGTATGCCGGGTAAGATCATGTTTTTTAAAAGAGAATCCAGGTTATCCTGCAGCTTTTTATTTAATTCCATTTTTGTTGTGGTTTCCACTTCACGGTCAAGATTTCTGCCCCCCCCAAATAAAATGCGGTCATCAATGTTTCTGAAATAATAATAGCCTTGCTGGTAATGAAAAGTGCCTTTTATCTTTAAATTTTTTATGGGTTTTGTAATTAATACCTGGGCACGGGCCGGATGGACATCGGGTAGTGTTATCAGTTCTTTTGCAAATCCGTTAGTGGCTACCACTACTTTTCGCGCTTTAAATATCCCTGCGTTACTAACAATTTCCACCTTTGTATCTGCATCATTAATTTTAGAAACCGCAATTCCATTTAATAAAGTAATATCTTTTTTAGCTGCCAGGGCCGTTAAAGCATGCATCATTTTGCCGGTATTAATCTGCCCCTCATATTTATTAAGAATGGCGCCTTTAATATTTTTAAACTGGTTTACTTTTTCACTAACGTCAACATAGGTTTTTTTTATCCCTAATACGCGTGTGTATTCTTTATTAAGGTTGGCGATATTTTCGATACAATAATTAAAATCGTTTTTATTGTCAAAAAGTTCGTATCCACCCCAGTTGTTATAATCAATATTTTTATCGCCCAGTCTTTTTCTTAATAATTCAAGGCCTTTCCAGCGCAAAACAACGGTATCCCAAACCGAATCTTTATTTATTCTTCCGAGGTCATCCAATAATTCACTGGCACTACCAAAGCATGCAAATCCTGCATTTTTGGTGCTTGCACCGCTGGGTAAAATTCCTTTTTCAAGTATTAGAATGCTGGCCTTTTTATTTTTTTGTTTAAAGGAAATGGCGGTGCTAAGTCCTACTATGCCACTTCCGATAATAATGAGATCATATATTTTAAAATATTGATCCATTTCCCAATAGCTATAATTAACATTCTTAGACACTTGCATTGAAAAGTTTTAATTAGCGGTTTAAGTTATTTTCGTAAATTTATTTGCAAAAATTGTTCCCCCAAAACTATGACTTTTAAGCGCTACTGCACTATCATATTATTATTTTGTTGCCAGATAATTTTATCACAAACGGTTCCCGTTAGGTTTCAGGGGAATATTTCTGATGATAAAGGCGATGTGGGAGGTGCTGCCATTCAAATAACACAAGGGGGGAAGGTAATTTCGAGCGCGATGACGGATGGTAATGGAGATTACAGTTTTAATCTTCCTTTGGGTGGTGAATTTTTAATAGTTGTAAGTAAAGATGGCTATGTATCCAAACGATTTTCAGTAAGTACATTAGGGGTGCCACCTGAAAAGGCGGATATGAAATTTCCGGTAATTCAGGCGGACATGGGGCTTAATAAAAGGTTAGAGGGAGTAGATTATTCTTTACTCAACCAGCCCATTAACAAGTATAATTATAATCCGGCAAAGGATAATTTTGAATATGACAAAGTATATCTTGATCAGATGCTTGCCGGTTTAATGGCTATTAAAGAAGCTGAAAAAGCAGCTAAAAATAAGGACAAAGACAAAGAAGCCAATTATCAGGCAGCAATAAAAAACGGAGACAAGCAATTTGGCAAGAAGGAGTGGCAAAGCGCTGTTGCCAGTTATCAGCAGGCCTTGACCATAAAGCCGGGCGAGGCTTATCCGAAAGAACAAATTACGAATATCAACAAATTAATTGCTGAGGCGGATGCCCGCGCAATAGCCGATGCTGATGCAAAAGCAAAGGCCGAAGCGGAAGCAAAGGCAAAAGCCGCTGCCGACGCAAAAGCAAAAGCGGATGCCGAGGCTGCCGCGAAGAAGAAAGCAGATGAAGAAGCAGCCGCCAAAGCGAAGGCTGAGGCGGAAGCTAAAGCAAAAGCCGAAGCTGATGCCAAGGCAAAAGCTGCCGCGGATGCTGCTGCCAAGGCCAAAGCAGATGCTGAAGCTGCCGCGAAGAAAAAAGCCGACGAAGAAGCAGCAGCCAAAGCGAAGGCGGAAGCTGATGCAAAAGCGAAAACAGAATTGGAAAATAAAGCCAGGGCCGCCGCAGATGCCGCCGCTAAAGCAAAATTAGAAGCCGAGGCAAAAGCGAAGGCCGACGCTGAAGCCGCAGCCTTAAAGAAAGCAGAGGCAGATGCAAAAGCAAGGGCTGAAACGGAAGCTAAAAAGAAAGCTGCCGAAGAAGCTGCTGCAAAAGCTAAGCTGGATGCGGAAGCCAAAGCCAAGGCCGAGGTGGAATCAAAAAAATTAGCTCAGTTAGAGGCGGACGCTAAAGCAAAAGCAGAGGCAGAAGCTAAAAAGAAAGCTGCCGAAGAAGCGGCTGCAAAAGCAAAGGCCGAAGCCGATGCAAAGAAATTATCGCAGGCCGAAGCAGATGCCAAAGCAAGGGCGGAAGCGGAGGCTAAAAAGAAATCTGCTGAAGAAGCTGCTGCAAAAGCTAAGCTGGACGCAGAAGCCAGAGCCAAGGCCGAAGCGGATGCGAAAAAATTATCGCAGGCAGAGGCGGACGCCAAAGCAAAAGCTGAGGCCGAAGCTAAAAAGAAAGCTGCTGAAGAAGCTGCCGCAAAAGCCAAGGCAGAAGCGGATGCTAAAAAAAACGCGGAAGGCGACAGTAAATATAAAGCGGTAATTACGCGGGCAGATGATGCTTTTAATAAAAGAGACTGGCCAATGGCTAAGTTGCTTTTCAACGAAGCCCTTTCCATGCGTTCCACAGAAGTTTATCCTAAAAATAAACTTAAGGAAATTGACGATATTATGAAGGCCAATATTGTTAAACAAAATGAAATTGATAATAAAACCAAAAATACAACCCTTCCGGTTTTAGGTGGCGACGTAAAATATAAAGAGGCTGTTAAAACAGCTGATGGTTTTTTTGGCGCTAAACGTTACCGCGATGCTAAAAAGTTTTACGAAACAGCCTTAACATTTAAAGGGGGCGACACCTACGCGAAAGATAAATTAATTGAATGCGAAAAGTTGTTGAACTCCGACTCAAACCAAATTGTTGATGAACGTATTAAGCAGTTACTTGCCAAATATACTCCGGGTGTTACCGAAGAAACTATTACAGGAACAGGCGTTGTTATTCTGCAACGTATAGTGGTAAAAGATAACATGGCCTGGGTGTACCAGAAAAAAATGTTCAACTGGGGTGGTATTTCTTTTTTCAGAGATGCCAGTCCAATTACTGAAAGTACTTTTGAAATCGAAACCAAGCCTTAAAGTCTATGTCAGCACTGTCCCCACTATTGGCCGAGGAAATTAAATGTTGTGTTTGTGGAAACACTGATTCTGAAAAATTCCATTTAAAATATCAGAAAGAACATTTTGCGGTTGTTACCTGTGATGTTTGTTCGCTGCATTTTATCCCTCCTTATTACAGAAAACAAATTAAATACACGCAATATAAAAATGCTGAAGTTACCGCGGCAGTTCGTTCAGGCAACAACTGGGTGAAAATTCAGAGACATAAGCTTCGTTTTAAATTCATTCAGAAGTTTGTAAAAAGCGGAAGTTTATTTGACCTTGGCGCAGGCTGGGGCCATTTTATGCTTGCGGGAAAAGAATTGGGTTATGATGTTTACGGGGTTGAAATTTCAGAACAGCCATATCTGTATTGTGTTAACGATCTTAAACTTCCTGTTGATCATATTGATTTTTTTGAGATGGACGAGTCTGAAAAATTTGATGTCATTACCATGTGGGATGTGCTGGAGCATATTGATAAGGCAGATGAATTTCTGGCCAAATGCAGCAAGCTCAATAAGCCCGGAAGTTATTTGTTCCTTCAGGTTCCGCAGATCGACAGTTTTTTTTCAAAAAAGCATAAAGACAACTGGAAAATGATGGGCCTGGATCATGTGAACTATTTCGGGAAAAAAACAATCACTCAAATTCTTGAACGTAATGGTTATGAAGTGATGGAAATAAAATCTTCCTTCGAAATAAAATTATTTATTATGTACACGCTGCTGCCTTTAATTAAAAAATTAAAAGGAAATAAAAAACAAACTGTTCAGGAAACGAATAAAACCATTAATGCGGCGGAGCGTCAGCAGTATTTTAACAAACTGATGAAAAAACCCATGTGGCAATTAAAGCTGTTTGTTTTTATTCATAACCGCATTTATAATACCTTGTCTGCTTTAAACATTGGCGAAGAGATGATGGTAGCGGCGAGGAAGAAAGCGTAAGTTTAAAGTTTAAACTGTCGAGTTGTATGAAATCGAAAGTTCTTGAATTGCCTTCTAGATTCTTAATGTAAAATGTGCAATGTGTTTGAGTTTTATAAAAGAGCATTCTCTCAGGAGTCGCGTTAGGTAGAGCTTTGTTTGAGCTCTTTTCGTTTGTCCTGCCAACTCAAGTAAAAAAAGAGACTGCTGAGGCCCGAGCCTTCAGCTTCGTAGGGGACACGCAAAAAAAAAGAAAGCCACGAATAATTTAAGGTTAGTCCGCTTAAATAATTCGTAACTTTAAATATTAGACTTTTCTTAGGGCAAACAGCCAGTGGCTGTTGATTCGGCAAGTGCGAAGATATGACAAATAAAAAAACGGATATCGACATATGAACATTGGCATGGTATGCTTTCCTACCTATGGTGGAAGCGGAGTAGTAGCAACGGAATTGGGCATTGCCCTTGCAAAAAAAGGACATAAAGTTCATTTTATGTCTTACAGCCAACCCTTCCGGTTAAACATATTTAATGAAAATTTATTTTACCATGAGTTCAGTGTTAACGATTATCCTTTATTTGAATATCAGCCTTATGAAAGTGTTTTAGCAAGTAAAATTGTGGATGTGGCCATGTACGAACAATTGGATATACTGCATGTACATTATGCCATTCCTCACGCTTCGGTTGCTTATATGGCGCAGCAGATTCTCAAGTCAAAAAAAATAAATCTCCCATACGTAACAACATTGCACGGTACGGATATTACACTGGTTGGACGGGATCCTGCGTTTGAACCGGTTATTCGTTTTTCTTTAAATCACAGCAATGCCATTACTTCTGTTTCCGAAAGTTTAAAGATGGATACTTTAAAAACTTTTAAAATAGATAATAAGATTACCGTTGTTCCGAACTTCATTAATTTAAAAGATTACGAAGCACCGCGCGATCATTGTATTAAATCTAAATATGCACCCAACGGTGAAAAACTTCTTATTCATATAAGTAATTTCAGAAAAGTAAAAAGAGTAGAGGATGTGCTTCTTATTTTTGACAAGGTAAGAAAACAGATTCCTGCCAAATTAATACTGGTGGGCGATGGTCCTGAAAGGCCGGCTATTGAAGCTTTGTGCAGACAGTTAAATACGTGTAACGAAATTATTAACCTCGGTAAAATAACTGATCCAAAAGAAATACTGAGCATTGGCGACCTTTTTCTGCTTCCATCTGAAACGGAAAGTTTTGGTTTGGCTGCTTTAGAAGCAATGGCAATGAAAATTCCGGTAATAAGCACCAACAGTGGTGGTTTACCGGAAGTAAACATTCACGGTAAAACAGGCTTTTTAAGTGATGTAGGAAATGTTGAGGAAATGAGCGCTAACGCGATCAGGCTTTTATCGGATGAAAAATTACTTGCTGAATTTAAACATAATGCTTTTGAACAGGCCAGGAAGTTTGACGTAAATATTGTTCTTCCCCAATATGAAAAGATCTATAACCAGTTAATGCAAAAGCAAGCTCAATTGGTTTAAGTCTGTTAAAGATTTCGGATTTGTTTATTTTTTTCGCAGAGAAGCTAAGTTTGTCAAGTGCAAGATTTCCTAAAGAGTTGCGCCAGCTTCATTGATCACAGAGCCACTCAATTTCTTTCTCCCGCAAATTTACTGGTTAAATTTTTTGGCATGATTATTTATTTAATTATAAAAACATTTAATTATGGAAAACAAATCTCATGATGAAGACAATAATATTAAAAATTATAGCGGCGATGCCGCGGTTAAAAAACTGAAAGAGCTGGCCGAGAGTGCCAGAACCTGCATGTTTACTACCTTTAAGGCTATTCGTCCTCTACCAAGCAGGCCCATGGCTTTACAAGCTGTTGATAGTGATGGTATAATGTATTTTTTCAGTGCCAAAGATTCCAACAAAAATGATGAAATAAGCACCGACCCTTGTGTACAATTGTTTTTTGAAAATAAAGGGAGCAGTGAGTATTTGAGTGTTTATGGCACCGCCACTATTTCTAACGATCGTGAAAAAATAAAACAAATGTGGAACATGTGGGCAAAAACATGGTTTCAAAATGGCCCGGAAGATCCTTCATTAACTTTAATTTGTGTGAAACCGTATTCGGTTGAATATTGGGATACAAAACATAACAAAATGGTTCAGCTCATAAAAATTGCCGCGTCTCTAATTTCAGGGAAGACCATGGATGATGGGGTGGAAGGGAAGCTCTACATTTAATTAAAGTAAATGTTCTGAATTTTTTTATACATGGTTTCAGACTGCATGTGTAAATTGTGTGTATTGAATTATTTTGGCATATAGATCATCCAGATCAAATGGTTTGGATATACAATCGTTTAAGCCGGCTTCCAGGCATTTTTCTTTTTCACCTACCATTGCGTTTGCTGTCATAGCAATAATTGGAAGCTTGGTGGAAATATTGCTTCTGATATAACGTGTGGTTTCATAACCATCCATCTCCGGCATTTGAATATCCATAAGCACCAGATCATATGAATTATCTTTAAGTTTTTCAATTGCGATTTTTCCGTTGGAAGCAATGTCGGGGGTGGTGTTCCAGGTTTGAAGCACTTTAGTAGCCAGTAGTTGGTTGAGTGTATTGTCTTCTACCAATAAAATTTTTATTTCAGAAAGAGATTTCAATTCCGTTTTAGTTGATTCTGATTCTGATTCTTGTTTATCACTATTCTGACAGTTGTCATCTTCGCATTCAGAATTTTTATGTTTTTTAAAACGTAATGTGAAAATAAAAGTACTTCCTTTATTAACTTCGCTTTCCACTTTAATTGTACCATTTTGTAATTCCACCAGCTTTTTAGTTATGGTTAATCCAAGGCCCGTGCCGCCGTATTTACGGGTAGTGTTACTGCTTGCCTGCGAAAAGCTTTCAAAAATAAGATCAAGTTTTTCGGCGGGGATCCCAATTCCGGTATCCTGCACACGGAACTCTATTTCTGCACAGTCTTCATCTTCCTCCAAAAGTTGGGTAATAACTTTTATTGTTCCTTTTTCGGTAAATTTTATAGCGTTTGAAATCAAATTAATTAACACCTGGCTTAACCTCACCTGATCACCTAAAAGAATTTGTGGGATACGAGGGTCCATTTTTTGAGAAAGAATAACCTTATTTTTTAAAATTTTTGTTTGAAGCATTTGGATAACAGAATCTACACATTGAAGCAGATCTATTTTTACTTCTTCAAATACAATTTTACCGGCTTCCAGCTTTGAAAAATCTAAAATCTCGTTAATGATAACAAGTAGATTAGAGCCCGATGTTTTAATGGCGCCCAGATATTCTTTCTGGGCCGGTGTTAAGGGAGAATCTTCGAGCAGCCTTGCAAAACCAATAATGCCGTTCATAGGTGTTCTTATCTCATGGCTCATATTAGCCAGGAACTCTTCTTTCACTTTTCTTGATTGCTCTGCTTTTTCTTTGGCCGCAATTAATTCTTCTTCTGTTTGTTTTAATCTGCTTATATCTGAATCGATAGCTATGATCTTATATATTTCGCCATGCTCATCGAGTAACGGAGATAAAGTAGTTTGAGCCCAGTATTTGCGACCGTCTTTTGTATAGTTTTCGGCTTCATAAATAACAGGCTTTTTTTCGCGCATTAGTGTTTCGTAGGGAACCGAACCGGGTTTATGCCCTGTATCTTCACCGTTTCTTAAAAGTTCGGAAGTTGTTCCGGCTAGATCTTTGAGCGTATAACCCGACAGACGTGTGAACCCGTCATTCACCCATTCCACTTTTCCATCTCTGTTTAAAATGAGAATACCATTTGTAGATTCACTTGCAATGAGCGACAATTGTTTTATTCTGTCTTCAGATTGTTTTGCTTCGGTAACATCCTGAGCGGTTCCTGTAATTTTAACCAAATCACCATTTTCATCGAGTACGGTTCTTCCGTAACACTGCAGCATTCTTACTTTATGGTCATTTTTTCTTATAATGCGATGAAAATAATCCAAAGGCTTTTTTTTCATACCCGCATCTCTAATCAGTTTGTCAACATAATCTCTATCCTCGGGATACACGCATTCTAGAAAGCCTTCATAAGATGCTTTAAAATCTTCCTTGTTTACCCCGTACAGTTCATACAACTCATCTGACCAACTTACTTCATTTGTATTAACGTTCCATTCCCAGCTGCCAATATGAGCAATGTGCTGGGCCTCAGCCAAAGCCTTACTGCTGTTCCTGATTTTTTCTTCTGCCTGCTCAGCTTCGGTAATATCCTGCGCGGTACCAATAAACTTTACAACTCTGCCCTTTTCAATCACAGCTCTTCCACGTCCATTCACTATTCTCACGGCACCGTCGTTTTGCCGGATAATGCGATGTATATAATTTATTCCTCGTTTTTGTTTATCAGCGGTTTCAATAATATGTTTAACATAGTCTTTATCCTCAGGATGTATGCATTCTAAAAAGGTTTGATATTTACCGTCAAACTCATGATGATGCAAACCATAGATTCGGTATAATTCATCAGACCAGGTTATTTTGTCGGTATCAATATCCCACTCCCAATTTCCAATGTGCGCCAGTCTCTGTGCTTCAGCCAGTGCGCGTTCACTTTCCCTTATTTTCCCTTCTACAAGTTTTCGTTCATTAATATTGTGCTCCAACTCGTTTGTCATGTGATTAAAGGAATGGGCAAGGAGCCCGATCTCGTCGGTGGAATAAGCTATGGCCCTTGAACTAAAATCGCCCTGAGCAATTTTTTTGGAAGTACGAATTATTTCGTTAATACCTTTATAAATACCACGGGTAACTGAAACCGTTATTAATAGTTTTGTTGTAACCAAAATGATTGCAAGAACAATCAGCACTATTAAAATGAGGTTTTCGAGCCATCTTGAGCCATTATTAATATGATCAGAAAAATCAACCTCAAGTTTAGTTAACTTTTCATTAAGAGGCTCAAGTTGCATGAGCAGGTTTTCGATTTTAACCTTTGAAGGATTAGCGGAATTTATTTCGCGGTGAAGCGTTGCACTGAAAGGAATTATTTTATTAATCTCCTTATCTGTTTTTTCCCATTTTGAAATTATTTTTTGGGTAAAATCAATCGAATGAAAACGACTGTAAGTTGTAATCATCCCTTCAATATCGTCCCAATTATTTTTACCTATCAAAAAACCCTGACGAACAATATTTAAATCGGGGTCTTTTTTTATTAATTCCTCGCGGGCCTGCTTATCACCAAGAGGCACAGTCATATTTCTTACAAACCTTTTAAAGTAGGCCTCGTCCCTTGTTCGCCCATATTTTTCAAGATTATATAACCCGTCTTTTTGGGCTTTTGACCATAAGCTTTCAGCACTAACGTAAGCTCTTGCAGAAGAGAGAGTTTTAATTACAAAGAAAAGTGCAAGCATTTCAATTAAAAAAAAGATAGTCATGACGACTGAGGTAAAGAATAATTTCTTTGCAATAGGCATATTCCTAAACCAGTTTATTAAAAAGAAATTTTTCACCTTGAAAAAACTGTTTGATTTTGCCGATTATTAAAAATTGGTACGGATAGAGAAAAAATAGTTTTCAAACAGACCCATCAACAAACTCTCAATATATATGCCATTTGCCGGTGGGTATCTTGTTTTGGGAAGTGGTGATGAAAAGAATCAGGGCGCAACTGCTCATGCCTTCAGGTAATTCGAATAACACATTGAGTGCTGGACAAAAAGACCCGTTTTTTTTAACATAAAGTTTTTTTAATTGGAGGTAATGAATCGCTTTTTTAAAGATACTACTAAAAAATTTTACTCAATGTGCGGATTTTCCTCCCATTCCCTTTACGAATTTTTGCTCATGAATTAAGGAAAAACATGCATAAGCAACGGAAATAAAACGACGGAAAATTAAATGGAAACAAAATTAATTATCAATAAAACGGTCTTTAATTTGTTGTTCGGTATTGATAATGTGATTAATAAACTTAATTTGATTAAGTAAATGTAACTGCTGATTATTGGATGAAATTAACCTGTATTTTTCGGGATGAGTTAATTGTAATGAGGAAGCAACATTATATACCGTTAGTCCGGCAACGGTATCATAATCTATAAACTGATTTTGAATAGATCCAAAATAATTAACGACCGCATCCTGCAAATTGTTAAGTTGAATCTTCTGGCTGATGTTAAGATGTTCAACAATTCCTGCCCCGTATAATTTAGGTGTTAATACTTTTGAATATTCCAGCAATCTAAAAAGGTTGGTACCTTCTATTAACACATCCATTTCGCCATTATCGTAGGTTTTTAAAATGCGTTTAATTTTAACTTCACAACCAAAATGTGTTATAGCGCCTTTCTCCATATATGGAATACCAAAAGAGGCGCTGTTTTCCAGGCACTCTCTTATCAGTTGCTTGTAGCGTTCTTCATAAATATACAGCTTGGTAGTTTCGCCGGGCAATATTACCAAACTTAGTGGAAACATCGGAATTGTTAATTGGCGCGTGTTCATGATATAATTCTTTTTAGATGCTTGAAGAAATCTTCCCTTATCCGCGCACAAAAACCGTGCTAAAATAGTTGAAACACTTTCCCCTTACTTATATATACGGAAAAGACCACCCAAGTAGTTGGGTAATTAACAATTTTTAGACCTACTTCAGAATTAAAGGCCTGATTGTTAGAAGATTGATTGCTCTTAGTTAAAGTGTTATTCCTAATTTTTTTGCAATTGGTGCAGGAAGGGCTTTTTTATGCACCATTATACTGGTGGTCTTAAAAAGCACATAGCTTTCACTTGCATAGAAAAAACCGTCACATTGGTTATTTTCTTTACCCCAACTGTTTTTTACAATATAATACGGTGTACTATTCTGATCTTTTGCGGTTCCAACAATGTGCATTCCATGATCGTCCTGTGTTTCAAAATTATCAAAAGCTTTCTGGCGAAGCTCCTGGGTTATTTTAAGCTGGTTAACAGGCTTTGTGGAAGCTTCACTTAAATTTGCTCCTTCTTCCGGCACAATGGCAAGCCCATCTTTAAACATAAAACCTTTTTCACTTACGTCGGCAGCCCAGGCCACGGTAAATCCATTCGAAATAGAATTGGCAATTACTTCCTGAAACTCGTTTAAAGGAAGGTTATGCATTGATTCCCAATTCCAGTTATCGGGTACTTCCAGTACGAATTTGGAGTAAAACGGGTGGTGAGAGAATGAGGTTATAAAAACATAATCGTTAGGATTAAGTCCGGTAGCTTCGGCATAACTTTTAGGAGTATATTCTTTTCCTTTATATTGAAATTTTTCAGGGGTTTTACCCAGGTATTCATCACACACAGCATCCACGGAATTATGCAGGAAACTAAAATCTATCTTTTGAATTTCATCGGACGCGGTTGGGTGAAGAATGTTTTTTAAAGTTGTTTCAAGCATTTTATGGTTATGCGGCGAACTGGCTTCTTTTTTACCGGTGTATACTTCTTCAGGTACAAGTCCGTATTTTTTCATCACGGCAATCGCGTCAGCAAAACCTCCACCTTCGCCAAAATTAGTGTGGCCGTGCATACGTATGTAATTATCCGCCTTCATGGTATATGCTTTACGGGCTATAAACATTTCACTCAGGTTATAGTCCTTTCCTTTACCAAGACGGATCATTTCACTTTCAAGAAAAGATAAAGATGAGAAGGACCAGCAGGTGCCGGTAGTATTTTGATTTTGAACTTCTGTTGCATCTAAACTTTTAATAGTTGTGAATTTATACTCACTGCCTTTTTTGTTTGTTTTTTCCTGCGCGCAGATAACAGACGCCGAAAATGCCAATATAACAATTAATGATTTCTTCATGAATGAGTGGTTTGCCTTTTTTTAATAATGTATAACAAATATCTAATTTCGAAAACAGTAAACAAAATATAATGGGCGCTAAAATGAATGAAAAAATTAAACAGGCCCTCTTTGTTGAATAAAGAATATAAGAAGATGGTAATGAGTAAGATAAAAAGCTTTATTGAAATGGTTGCTAAAAGCAAATTAGAGTATGATTTAAAGTCAGTTTTATAATTATAAAAGAGATTAAGTATAAAAAACAGACTTATAAAAATAAAAAGGCTTAACCAATAATCAACGCTATTAAATTTTGTAAAATGATTAATAAACCAGGAAGCTGCTAATGCGAGGATAGTACAAACGAGTATGGTAACAATGCCTTTTAAAAACACTTATTTCTGAGATTTGATAAAATCTTTAAGCACCAGGTATAATGCCGCTGCAATTCCCAACAGGCTCAGTACAATTGTAAATACCGGAGTTTTATTGTGGTAATGTATATCAAGTTTGTTACCTCCCCAGGCAGCAAGGCCAATGGTAACACCCATTTGCAGCGCCAGATTACTGTACTTTAAAAATTGGTTAGGCTGTTTTTGTTGCATTAAGTGATGGTGCGGATTGATGAATGTTTTTAACTTTTGCCCCCATGTTACACGTGCCGGTGAATGAAGCGCCCGGTTCAATGGCCAATCGGCCGGTTATAATATCACCATTAATTCTTGCAGTAGCTTTCAGGGATAACATCTCGTTAACATTTACCCGGCCTTTTACCTCGCCGCTCAAATCGGCATTGTTACTGCTAACGTTGCCTTCAACAATGCCATTAGGACCTAAAACAAATTTTCCGGCAGTTGTAATGTTGCCCACCAGATTACCATCTATACGAACGTCACCAATAGAATTTATGTCGCCAGTAATTTTAGTGCCGGTACCTATCAGGTTAACCGAGCCGCCTTCAACAGCCTGGTTTTTATTTGAGTTCATGCCTAACATCTGTTTAATTTTAATAAAGTTAATAATAAAAATTAATATCCTTATTTACGGCCTCCCGAAAACTTTTTGTAATTATCGTTATAAAAAAGCTCATACCCTTTTATGTTTTTGGTTTTAAACAAAAAGGGTAAGTTAGCAGCGCTAATGGGGTATATTTCAAATAGTTCTCTTTTTAGCGGAGACTTAAAAACATCTTTATCATTCAATAAATAATCGTAATAAGCCACTACCTCGTCGGCGTTAGCAAATGATTTTAAAATAACGAGTTGTTTTTCGTTGTTAAAAAGGTTGCTCGTCATATTAAACTGTTTGGTGCTGAAATATTTGGTTGAAAAAGCGTTTAAACTGGTTTTAAAAGCATCAGCAATTTTTGGATCATCGGGCACAAGCGCAATAAGAAAATGTTCGGCATCAAAATTAACACCAAAGGTATCGGTTTGAATTTTACCAGGCTCTGATGGCTTAAACATGTCCGGATTTTTTTGTTTTTTAATTGACATTAAAATGTCATTTGCCAGAGGGGCCACTTCCGACTTCGGGAAGTTAATAACCAGTAGTTTCAGTTCAACCTCCATCGAATCTATTCCTTTTACCTTGCCGGTGCTCAATGCTTTTATAAACTCAAACTTTGGCAGGTAATCATTCTTACCAAACTTCTTAATTCCTTTATTACTGAGCTGAATGGCTTCGCTGAAATTATTTTCGGTATAGGCTGTGTAGGCGGTAGCGTAAAACTCTTCCACTTCACTCATTTTGGCATTTAATTCTTCGGCATAATTCGGGTTTTTAATTAACAAGGCAAACTCACTTTCAGGAAATTCATTCAGGAGCTTTTGTTTATAGTAGTCGGCCTTATCCGTTTTTTTATCGGCACTGTACATCCGGTAAAGAACATAATAGTTATTTAATAAATATTTATTTTTTGGGAAACGCTGGTTCAGTTCTTCAAACGTGGCTTCGGCTTTAGTTGTATTATTTAATTCTTCCTTATAAATAGAGCCCATTACATAATAAGCATCAATAATGCGGTTGGTACTTGTGTTAAGCAAACTATCCGTTAAGGGTAAATTTTTCTCGTAAAACTCCCGGCTGTTTTTAGGTCCTTTATTCGATCCGCTTGTGTTACCGGCTTTTGGATCAGTGTTATTATTTACGGTTTCCATTACCATGGCTTTGTTAGAGCGCCGCCAGTTGTCTTCCAGTTTTCTGGTACCCCATTTTTTCTGAAAGTCGGCCACACCAAATGAAATGGTATTTTGGTTATAAAAATAAAAAGAAGCTGCGGCTGCAGGATCGCTGGTAATGTTGCCCGGCACACTTAAATTGCCCGGCAAACTATTATTACTCAACATAACATCCTTTTCCTTCATTTTGCGTTCTTCCTCTTTTTCGGCGTTGGCAATTAATTTGTCAATCAACGCGTTTCTTTCAGATTCGCTCAATTTTGCAAAACGCTGAAGACTGTCCTCAGTTTTAATAATCCGTATATTACTTACCAGCGCTTCAAGCGTTTTTTTTCTGGCAACAATACTGTTATAATCCGGATGATCTTTTGGCAATGTTACTACCGCACTATCGTAATAAGCTTCGGCAGGGGGATAATTGGCCAGGTCGAAGTTAATTTCACCCAGTTTAAGATAGGAAAGCGCTTTCTGACTGATATTAACGGTACTGGTTTGAACCGAGCGTTTGTAGTAATACAGCGCTTTATCGGTATTGCGTTCCTTTTCCTCAATTTCTCCAAGGGTATAAAAAATAACATCGTAATAATCGTTATTCTTAAATTCGCGGGTCATTTTTAGGAGATCCTTTTTCGTTTTTTCTGAATTATTACGTTTTACATCCAGCAGGCGGGCCATTTTTATTTTGCTGTAAAAAACCATATCGTAATTTGGTTTTAATTTAATGGTGCGCTTGTAATATTGTAACGCCCTTTTATTTTCTTTCTGAGCCTCAAACATCTGTGCTATAATAAAAGAGTAACGGGCTCTCTGGCTTTTCGATACGCCATTAAAAATGTTAGTGTTTCTGCTGGCCTCCATTAATTTAGCGGCTGCTTCGGTATATTGCCCTCGGCGCATGTAATAATCGGCTTCTACCGCGGGGAGCTCATTTTTTATTTTAGAAGGCAATTTTTTCTCATTTTTTAAAAGACTGATAATTGGTTCGGAGCTACTTACAGCCCCAACTTCATTATTGGCTTTAATCATCCAGATCATAGCAGTGTACTTGTCTTTTGATTTGGTGTAGGTTCTGGCTACATATTCAAATGATTCGAGTCCGCTGAAGAACTCGCGTTTGTAAAAATGTGCAATACCTATGTTGATCCAGTTATTATCAATCCATTTACCTGCCGACGGTATTTCATTGTTTGATTTATCTTTAATGGCATGTTTCTGAATACAGAGCGACGATTTTTTTATGGCTTTGTCAAACTCAGCAAATGTGGCTTTTGCTTTATCGGGTGTAGGATAAACAAAAACAGGTAGAATTTTATCGAAATTATCCTTATTGTTTTTATTGATCTTGTAAACACCTTCTTCAATGTTGAGAGTAGAATAATAGTAGCCGTTATAGCGTGCCGTGAGATTATGGTAGGCGCGGCTAACTACTGAATTCCGTTTGGTACTGCAGGAAGTTAAAAAGGTGAGAACACCTAAAGTATATAAAAACCTTTTAACAGACATTAATAGTGTTTAACGACAGAAAGGTAAATATAGTATAATTTAAAAGAAATTTATACCAAAGAAATGTCAAACTGAACCAGGTCAACAAACTCCTGCACACGATCGTCCACGTCTTCCTGCGAAAGGCCGATTAATCTTTCGGTGCCAAATTTTTCTACGGTAAAGCTGGCCATAGCGCTGCCAAAAATAATGGCTCGTTTCATGTTCTCAAAGCTGATATCTTTTGTTTTTGCGAGATAACCGATAAAACCGCCTGCAAAGCTATCGCCGGCACCGGTAGGATCGTACACTTCTTCAAGGGGTAGAGCAGGAGCGAAGAATACTTCTTCCTTATTAAACAACAATGCACCATGTTCACCTTTTTTAATAACCAATACAGATGGTCCCATTTTTAGAATTTTCTGAGCGGCTTTAACCAGGCTGTATTCTCCTGAAAGCTGACGCGCTTCAGAATCGTTAATGGTTAAAACATCAATCATGGCAATGGTTTTTAAAAGTTCGTCCATGGCAATGTCCATCCAAAAATTCATGGTATCGAGCACAATAAGTTTTGGACGTTTAGCTAATTGGGTAATAACCTGACGTTGCACAGCGGGAACCAGGTTACCAAGCATTAAAAAATCAGGTTCTTTAGAAGAAGCCGGAACTATAGGATCAAAATTTTCAAGAACGTTTAATTGAGTTTCAAGGGTATCGCGGGAGTTGAGGTCGTTATGATACTTGCCGCTCCAGAAAAAAGATTTTTCGCCTTTTTTTATTTGAAGACCTTCAAGGCTAACACCCTGCGCTTTAAGTGTGTTCATAAAATCCTGCGGAAAATCATCACCCACTACCGACACCAGTTGGATGTCGCGGTGAAAGTACGAAGCTGCAAGCGCTATATAGGAAGCAGCACCGCCAACGATTTTATCTGTTTTTCCGAAAGGAGTTTCAATGGCGTCGAACGCTACGGTACCAACTACTAAAAGGCTCATCAATTATTTTTTTAAAATTTGGGTAAAGATATTGTTTATTTCGAAAATGTGATGTAATTTTGCCACCCAATCAGAAAAATCCTTTTAAGAGGAATTTGTTTTTGGATCGTTCTTTTTACTTTTAATAAACCAGATATTCCTTCTTAGCTCAGCTGGTTAGAGCACATGACTGTTAATCATGGGGTCCCTGGTTCGAGCCCAGGAGAGGGAGCAAACAAATCCTGCTAATTTTTATTGGCGGGATTTTTTGTTATTATGACCAGGGCGAGAAGTTTATGCTGAGCACGAAGTGACGAAGTAAGCCCAGGAGAGGGAGCAAAGGAGAAAGGGTTTGAGAGCGTATTGGCTTTCAGACCTTTTCTGTTTGCATACTATTTGCATACAGAATCTCTGGAAAGATTAACAGACTTATTATTAAATACTGAATAATTAGTTATTCCTTCTAAGCTCCCCCGTTAGCTATTGGTGCAGAGAGAGGGCAAATAAAATCTGATATGCGAGTATCATGTTTATTTGTTTAAGTTCTTTTTGTCGAAAGTTTTTTTGATCACTAAGTGGCATATTAATTGCTATACAATTTCGTGCTTGAAAAACTAAAACTCTGGTTAAAGAAAAAGAACATTCCTGTACGCTTAATTGTGGCAGTAATAGCGGGTATCATTATTTCTAAAGTTCTGATGCTTATCACTCATAAGATCCTTCACGTTGTAGGCGTCTTTCCTCCAATGGATGAACCTAATTTTGATCGTGATTTACTGATCATAGCCCTGGCCTTTCATAGTTTTTACGCCATTGTTGCCGCTTATTTTACCGCACAAATCGCAAAGGACCGCGCCCGCAAGGCAGTATTTATTTTGGGGACAAAAGAGGCCATTATGTGGTTAGTTGGTATCCTCCTGCTGTGGCATTTAGCGCCCGCCTGGTTTAATCTTACCAAAGCTATTCTTGGTATTCCTTTGTCCATTTTTGGGGGCTGGATTTATCGCCGTACGCATCCGCAGACTATGCAAACTGAAGATCCCAGCGATAAAAAGAAATAACAGAATTCAACTCTCTGTTTATTTTCCTAAATAAACTATCTTTGGTATGCAATTCAACATGAAGAATCTTATACTTTTAAAGTGTCTAATTTTATTTACACTTTCAGCGGTTTCACAACAATCTGCCCTTTCGCCAAAAATTAAAAAATTAAAAAATGACACTATCATCTGGCGTCCCGATTCATTATTACACAAAGAAGATTTTAAAGCAAAAGCTAAAAGTAAAGTTGGACCCTTGGGTTACTCTGCCATTGGAATTTTCCTATATCCTACCGAAAGCGGTGGCGAACTGTTGTTTAATGTAGAAGCTCTTTTTGTAAAGTCAAAATCGTACATCACTCAGTTTTCAGAATATGTATTGAGACACGAACAAATTCATTTCAATATATGTGAATTATACGCGCGAATCCTTAGGCAAAGAATTAGTGAAACCAATTTTAAAAAAGTTAAAGATATTTCAAACGAAATAAGAAAACTTTATATCAAAATAAGCGATGAGCATAACAAAGAACAAAACGCTTATGATAAAGACACTAATCATGGTCTTAATTCGGCCAAACAAAAAGATTGGGAAGATGATATAAATAACAGAATCAAAGCACTTGATAAATTCAGTGATATCTCTATAAATATTATAAAAAAATAAATAAGGTTTAAGAAACGTTCCGTTATTCTGAAACTGCCAGATCGGTATCAATTTCTTTTTTGCGCTGGCTCCAGGAAATTTTAATAGCCACCCCGCCATTTACACGATACGGACCTGCGCTATCCATTCCCACACCGTAAAAATAATATTTACCCGGCTTCAGGCCCACGCAATGAATATGGTCTTCACCTTCTTCACCTACAAAATAAGTGTCGAATTTATCAGGCGTTGTACCGGGTAAATCGGTAGCTTTAAATTTCACAAAAACGGTATCGGGATATCCGATATGGTTTTTAATAATCCGGCCATGATGCTTTAAAAACACAACAACCGTGGCATCGCCGCCTAAGCCATTCTTTTTACAGGAACTAAAAAATATAAAGGTGACGAGAAGAGCGATGAATTTATGTTTCATATATATTTAAAATGTTTTTGTTAATCCAATACGCAAGCGATAGTGAGTGATGTTTTGTTCGCCGTGATAGTGCTGATAAAAAGGTATACTAACGCTTACCGGCACGGTAAAGCCATTATAAGTTATCGCAATTCCTAAAGCTGCAAGGGAAACATATGAACCTGTATTTTCTATGTAAGCATTGTTTTTCATTTGCATCCGGGCCCATTCACCGGAAACTTGTGTGTTAATGCTCACTAAAGCTTTTTCTTTTTTTAATGAATCCGGTGAACACACCGCGTTTGTTTTAGTAATAAAGTAGGTGTAATTCAGCGTGTGACTGAAAAAATTTCCGAAGTTAACTTCGTTATAGCCTCTGGTAGTATACTTAAAAAAAGCCGAACCTCTTACGTATGCCTGTTTAAAAGGCTTTTTTATGCTTAAACCTGTAACGGGATCAAAAGAACCAGAGCCTGTGGAAACAGAACTGCCATTACTAAACCCTACGATCTGTCCGGTAGGCCACTCCATCCCGCCCTGTAGATCAATAACAAGAGAAGATTTATTCATGAGCATATAATTAATAAGGGTTAAAAGATCTCCGGTTGTTTTGCTTGTAAGATCCGAAGCATTAATAAGGAAGAAGGGTTGTTGTACCAGTAAGATGGTCCTGTTAGTGATACCATATCTTAAACCCACCATACCAATTCCAATATTTTTTATAGTCATTGCCGTTGAGGTAGACACTCCTAATTCAATTGTTTTTTTTTCATTTGAAATTCCATTAAACGTGCGGTAATCTGCATAAGTTTCCACCATCCAGTTGTTTTTACCAATAGGGTAGGCACCGGGAGTAGATTCTCCACCCGAAAACCCTGATGTGGAACCGCAACAGGCACATTGAGAAAATCCTTTAAGCGAGGTAAAAAGTGTAAAAATAATAAGCAATACAACGGGTTTCATTTTTTTTGAATTTTCAAATATAATCATTTTACAAAAGATTCAATTACATTAACTTAATTCGCATTCTTGGCGGATAGAACCTCAGAAATATTTCGGCCGAGGCAGGGTCTTTTCCATACAAACTATTTAACCGGTCATCAGCAGAATAATAAGTGCCCTGTGCTCCAAATGCCATGCGAAAAGCATAAGATTGAATGACATCAAAACTAAAACCCAGCGTAATGGCATTGATAGGAAAGACAGTGTTTGCAACATAATCAGCGGAATTTAAATTTAATTCTTCGATGGATTTTTGTACATATTCATAACGCGTAAAAAAGGATAAACGTCTCATTACATACGCAGCTTCCAGTAAGCCCGCATGTTCATTGATATCAGTTTGATTCAGGCCATATAAAATAGTCGCGTTTAAAAAATGATCCTTTCGCAATGGTTTACTGTACACCGCCGAAGCCGTGGTTCTGTATATATTTTCAGCCGGACGATTAGCTTCCGGTGATTTAATATATCCTTCAGATACCTGGAAGGACCAGTTACCGTTTGGATTAAAGGATACCCTGCCGCTGTAAGAATCAAAATGAAGAGCATCAAAATTATAACGGTTCGCGTCGGGTTCCCTTCCCGTATAAGTTGAGGCGTCAAATTTAAATTTTCCAAGCCTTACTCCTGCTGTTATAACTCCAAAAGTAATATGTGTGCCGTCATTCCAGTGGTGACTTAACGGAGCATCAGGACCATATAACGATGAAACCCTGTGCATAAAGGCGACAGAACCAAGGGCAGGTTCGCCGGGGTAACCCGCGTAAATGAAAACATCTGTTTTTTTATTTAGCGCATGGGTGTATGCAATTGATAATTCTGAAAAAAGATCGTGAGGATGCTGGCGGTCTACAATTGGTTGCCCATTGTAAGTTTCGCCTGTTTGAAATAAAAGAGGATAACCGTTTCCGCCGAATAACGGATCAAGAGACATCATGGCGCTAAAGCGGAACAATCCGTTTTTACCTATCCTTCGCTGGCCCATACCCATAAGCCAGCTTACAGCATCAAACTTATCGTTGCCGCGGTGGCCCTGATTAAAAATATCCTGATTGGTATACCGCATAAAAAGATTTCCATGAAACATAAACATCCATTTTTTACGATGTAACATATAGCCGTACATGGGAGTTGAATCAGGCATCCATCCGGTACCCGATCCGTTTCGGGTCATGGGAAGGTTTAACGAATAAGCATGCGTCATGGGTGGCATTTCACCATCTTCCATTGGCATGTCCCCATGATCCATTTTATGTCCGGGTCCCATTGGAATCTCCTTGCTCTCAGCGCTGTCGCTCATCTCCCTTAACTTTGAGAAATCCATCTGCATGGTATCTTTTACCGGTGTATTTGCAGAACTATCTTTTTTTATAGGCTTTATTTTGCCATGATCGCTTTTCGAATGATTCTTTTTTACAGAGTCGGGATGATGAGTATGTTGGCCTGAAGCCGAACGCAGTGTTATAAAAAATATTAAAGTAAATATGTATTTCATTTCTTTATCCAACTTAAAATAAGTCGGTATTTATCTATGTCAAAAAATATACCTGCTCTTATTATACCTTAATATTCTCAATTAAAAATATATTTGAGATTTAAGTTAAAACGAGTAGTAATATTAAGATATCCAATGGTTTGTAGAACTTTATACACATGACGAAACCAAAAATAGATGTTATCTTTACGTTGAATTATGGAACCAGATTACAAACAATTATTTGAAAAATTACCGGGTTTATTTTTAATCCTTGATACCGAATTTGTAATTGTTGCGGTTAGCGATGCTTATCTTAAAGCTACTCTCACTGAAAGAGAAAAAATTTTAGGGAAAGGAATTTTTGAGGTATTTCCTGATAACCCCGATGATTCGGGGGCAACAGGCGTTAATAATTTAACTACCTCATTAAATAAAGTTCTTCAGGAAGGTGTTCCAGATAAAATGGCTATTCAAAAATACGACATACCCAAGCCGGAGGCAGAAGGTGGAGGCTTTGAGGAACGCTATTGGAGCCCTTATAATTTACCGCTTCTGGGCAGTGATAATAAGGTAAAATTTATTATTCATAGTGTTGAAAATGTAACTGAATTGCTCAAGATGCAGCAAGAAGGTGAGGAGCATGAAAAAAAATATGAAACTTTAAAAGGTATAAACACTAATCTGGATCGTGAAATAACGGCCCGGGCCAAAGAGGTGGAAGTGGCGCATTTAACCCTGAGTGAAATAAACCAACAGCTTCTTGAAAAAGCGGAAGACCTTCAGCGGTCTAACGATGACCTTGCGCGTTTTGCGGAAACGGCGGCTCACGACATAAAGGCTCCGTTCAGAGGAGTAGGAGGGTACCTGACTATTATTAAAGAAAAAATAAAAGCGAAGTATAACACAAATGAGTTTGACGAATATTTTGAACGGATTGATCTGGGGCGAACCAAAATTACAACACTTTTGGATGATCTGTTGAGTTTTGCCAGGGTTGCTCAATCGAATGAGCCTTTTGCAGAAGTAAATACAAAGCAGGTGGTGGAGGATATAATGAAGGCGAGCGACTTGAATATTAAAGAAACAAACGCCCAATTTAAAATTAGTAACGAATTGCCTGTAGTTAAAGGTGAAAGATTTCAGATTGTGCAGCTATTTCAGAACATTCTTGATAACGCAATAAAGTTTCAGGATAAAAATGTTCCTGAAATAATTATCGGTGCGCAAAAAAAAGGCAAGCTTGTTGAGTTTTCTATTAAGGATAATGGAATAGGGATGAACCCTAAATATTTTAATAAGATTTTTGAAGTATTTGAACGGCTGCATTCTCAGGAAGACTATCCCGGCTCAGGTTTGGGACTGGCTATTTGTAAAAGAATAGTGGAAAGACATGGTGGAAAATTGTGGGTTGAATCAGAGCCCGGAAAAGGAACCACCTTTTTCTTTACGCTTAAAAGCGCTGAAAAATAATTAATATTTACAAGAAATTATACGCATTCAATAGGTTTTGTCTATTTTTGTCGCCTCATGAATTCTCCTGATACCATCGAATGGCAACGTTCAAACTTTCATGTTTTCTAGGGCGAAATTGGAACCTTTAACGCTGTTTTGTGCTTACCCCAAAAGTGGTTTTACCCAGGATTTAAATGTATCTATGGAAAGCATTTGCTGCAGTCATTCAAAACAAGTTTGTAGCCTTCCCAAAGGCGAAATATTATACAAAACCTTACCTTCTAAGGCAGTTTAATTAAATTTTCAAAACAACACTTCTTTTTTTGAGAACTTAAAACAGTCGGTTGTTTGTTTTTACAATTAACTGAACTTTAAATCAAAAGTTCGGTATGATTTTAGCACCGTTTAAAAAAAGATAATATAGGCACCGGGGTGAATCATATCCTCTGCTGAATGGTTATTTTTTCAATCCTTTCAGTCAATACAATAAAAGAAATTACTTCAATTTTGAAATTGATTTTTCGAGTTTAGAAATATCATCTTTCATTTTTTTCTTAAAGTTTTTCCAATCGTCTTTTCGCTCTTTTTTGTAATCGAGCAAACTTTTCTTTAAGGATAACAACTCCTTTTCTACCTTTTCTTTTTCTTTTTTCAGGTTAACTTTTATTTCGGGTTTTTTAATCATGGTATTTGTTTTTAAAAAGGGAGTGATAATAATTTATACTTAGCTTATTTAAGTTATACGCAAAATTTATGCCTTGTAACAAGCGGGGTTCCGTATGCAATAATTTAGTGTAAATAAGTTAATTGAATACTATACAAGCCCAACAATTTGTTCGCATTGGTTTTGGATATATATTTTGTCTATGAAAGGCAACTTACCGGGCAATATATTTAATATTTAACATATAGAATTTCACTCCAAACAAAACTCATAGGCGCTTAAATACAAATGGTAATTATTCTTTATTTCTATTCTGGCTCCCATTAATAAAATGAGTTAGTTCTTGTGTAAATTTATCCAGATTTAAAGCAGAATCTTTAACGTATTTAAGCATTTTATCAAGTTCTTCCTGGGTACCTGTATGTTTTTCCATCAATTGGGCTAAGCCAAGTATGTGTGCTACAGGCTGCCGCACTTTATGCGATGTAATAAATATCATTCTTTCCAGCTCTTCTGTGTAACGCTCTTGATTATTTTCTCTTCGTTTGCGTTCTGTGATGTCCATTGAAAGTATAAAAATACCCTGATCGATCGGCTCAATACTAAGTTTAAAATGCCCCACGGAACCATTAGGATAAGGAAATTCATTTTCAAATATTTTCGGAATTCGTGTTTGCATACATTCCTGAAGCGTTTTATACATCACTGTTTTTTCTATTCCCGGATATAGCTCTGTCATACATGAGTTAATTAACTGATCTTTTGTAAGACCACTCTGTTTTACTACTGCATCATTTACATATTTATATTTCCAGTCATGTCCAATAATTTGGGCTCCTTCGATAAGATTGTCAAGAAGTTGATTATACATTGTTACGCTTTTTAAAAGTGATTGCTGTTTTCTGTCTTTTTCTTCAAAAAGAATTCTGTATCTGAATAAAATAAAACAGACTATCCATACCGCGGCCAAAGCCAAAATTCTATCACCATAAACACTATAATGCAGGTCGATACCATCTTGTATTTTATGAATCAGAACATCTGTTATTATTAAAATTGAAGAAATTACAGCAAACACAACAATTGCAGGTTTTGTTTGCTGGAGAACTAATGTCATTGGAATAATATATAATACACCAATAGCTGTTCCAGACGGGATTAACATATCGGTAATGAAAACTGAAATCAGAGATAAAATCCCTAAGAGTTTAATATTTATTCTTTCTTTAGTGCTAATAACACAAAGATAGCTTAAAGTTAGTTGGATTCAAGTTTTTATCCGGGTTGAAAAGGTAAATAGAAAATAAATTGGTGGAACCTCCGTTGATATTATTAATGGGTAAATCTTCATTAAACCTTATTATAACTGATATTAAAACCAAAACATAGGTCAGTTACCATTGCTATTCGGAAACCGCAAGATCCGTATCTATTTCATTTTTGCGCTGGCTCCAAGAAATTTTAATAGCCATTCCTCCATTCACACGGTAAGGTCCAGTACTATCAATACCCACACCATAAAAATAATATTTACCCGGCCTTAACCCAACGCAATGAATATGATCTTCGCCTTCTTCTCCAATGAAATAAGTGTCAAACTTATCAGGGGTTATACCGGGTAAATCTGTAGCTTTAAATTTAACAAAAACTGTATCAGGATAGCGAATATGGTTTTTAATAATTCGGCCATGATGCTTCAAAAACACTACCACGGTGGCGTCACCGCCCAATCCGTTTTTTTTGCATGAACTAACGCTTAAAAGTAGGGATAAGGTTAGATTTTAGCTTGTTCCTGAAATATGATCGGTTGGT
>JAOQAF010000146.1 GCA_025963735.1 Bacteroidota bacterium | reverse complement strand
TTTGCCGTGTAATATTTTCAAACACAATTTTATTTCCAATTATTACCGAATCCATATCTTCAACATTGCGGTTTATTACGCGTACTTCGTACCCTTTTCCGCAAGATGTAAACATAAGGGCAAACAATAAAAGCAAAGATAAAAAAGTAAGGCTTGTTTTCATTTTCTGTGATCTGCCGTTAATTTAAAAACCGAATTCAGAATATCTTTTTCTTTTTCATCAAAAGTTAAGCCCCTTCGCTGGAAAACTTTTTCAGAAGTTTCAAATAACTTTTCCTGTTTATATATTTCAAAACCATTTTCTCCTCCCCAGCTAAAGCTTGGAATGTGAGTAGGAGGAAAGCCCCCGCCATAAATGTTAGCGGCCACACCAACTACAGTTCCGGTGTTAAACATGGTATTAATTCCGCTTTTGGAATAATCGCCCATAATAAGTCCACAGAATTGAAGCCCTGTATCAATGGATTTATTTTGATTGTAATTAAAAAGTTTAACGTTACCGTAATTGTTTTTTAAATTACTGTTATTTGTATCGGCTCCAAGGTTACACCATTCGCCTAAAACAGAGTTTCCTAAAAAACCATCGTGTGCTTTATTGGTAAAACCAAAAATAACGCTGTTGTTTATTTCTCCGCCTACCTTGCTGTGAGGTCCCACGGTGGTAGGGCCGTATATTTTCGAATTCAGTTTCACAGCGCTGTGTTCGCCCAAAGCAAACGGTCCGCGTATAGCCGAGCCTTCCATTACTTCAGAGTCTTCGCCAAGATAAATGGGTCCGGAAGTTGTGTTAAGAATACAGGCCTCAGCTATGGCCCCTTCTTCAAGAAAAATCAGATTGGCATTGCCGATTACGGTAACGGTTTTACTTAAAGGCTGCGAAATTTTATTTTTCGTAAGCAGCTCAAAGTCGGCGATTAAAGCTTCTCCGTTTTTTTGAAAAATATCCCAAACGTTATTAATGATAACAAGTGCACGTGTGTATTCAATCTGTTCTGAACCGGCAATGTTTTCCGGACTACCGCAATATGCTATCAGCTTATCCTGATGCATGAATTTTTGTCCGGGGAGGATGGCTGTTAATGTTTTAATCAGTGTTTCATCCGGACAAACTCCCGCATTAATATAAAGCGAATTATTTTCATGTACGGTATTGAATTTACCGGACAAATAATCTTCAGTACTGTAACTGCAGGTGGTGTTTAGCCAGGTATCCCATTTTTGTTTAATGGTTAAAATACCCACCCTTATATCTGCAACCGGACGTGTAAAGGTGAAAGGAAGTAAGTTTTTTCTGTTTTCCTGTTCGTCAAATAAAATAACATTCATAACTAAAGATTAGGCTGCTCGCTTATTTTAAATTCTGTTCTGCGGTTAATTTTATGTTCTTCATCCGAACATTCAACTCCATTAACACATTTGTTTAAAAGTTTGGTTTCACCATAGCCAACGGCTTTCAGTCGTTTTTTGTTTATTCCTTTAGCCGTCATGTAATCCACGGCAAACTGCGCTCGTTTTTTAGAAAGGGCCAGATTAAATTCGTCACTTGATTTTGAATCGGTGTGTGAGCTAAGTTCAATCATTAATTTAGGATTTGAACTTAAAACAGAAATAACCTTATTTAAAATCTGAATTCCTGCGGCGTCAAGTTTGTAATCTCCCGAAGCATAATAAATATTTTCGATAATGGTAACTTCTTTGGCTTTGTTTTTCATTTCAAGAACCTGTAACCATGGATCATCAACCACAAATTCGCCCATAGCAGCCTTATCGGCATCAAGAACTTTAAAAACAAATTTACCGGAGCCGTTGCGGTCTAAAACTTTATAAATGCGTCCTTTGCTATCAGCAATAAAAATGCGGGTTACCCCTTTAAGTGAAGGATCGGTTTCGTCTGTTTCAAAAAGATAACCTTTATCTCCTTTAAGATTTTTAAAATTAAATTTTCCTTTTTCAGAAGTGCTCACAGTTTGAGGTTCAAAAGCGCTGCCATCTTCTTTTATTTTTATTTTAGCATTGGAAATTGGTTTCTTATCCTGGTCATACATATAACCGTAAATATCCATTACAAGATTTACATCATCCGCGTCCATTTCTTTAAGCAAACTTTTTTCTGAACTCAGGATCTTAAAATTAAACTTTCCGCTGCCAGTCATAAATGTTTTTAATTCCTTACCGCTTTTATTGGTAAGAGTTACTTTTGTATTGCCCGGTAAACTAATATCTGACTCTTCAATAGAAATCATGTAGTTCTGATCGGAGGCAATGTTCCTGAAAGCAAACGCTCCAAATTCATTAGTAGTGGTTTCTTCCACCACATCTCCATAATCGTTTACAATTTTTATTCGCGTATTTTTAATAGGCTTGCTTGGATTTTCGCCATATAATAAATTTCCGGCCAGAGTTAAATTGTCTTCCGTAAATAAATCCGGTAAGCCATTAGGATCAACAGGCAGATTTTTAAAAACAAATTTTTCCTCTCCAACTTTGTTTGATACACGGTGAATTATTTTATTTTTATCGCTTAAAAAATATCTTGCTTTACCATTAAACTGAGGATCATCCGAATCTATTATAGCCATGTACTTTTTATCGGCATCAAGATTTTTGAATTCAAAAACGCCATCGCTTCCGGTTTTCATACTATCCAGATGTTTGCCGGTTTCATCGGCCAAAACAACCATTACATTTTTAGCGGGGTCTTTTGTATTTTCAGTGAGTAATACTATTCCCGATACATTAATAAATCGGTTTGTGAATTTATACCAGTAAATATCATCTTTTCCTTTACCGCCAAACCTGTTCGAAGAAAAATATCCGACCGAATCATTTAAAAAAGTAACTCCAAAATCATCAGCGTTGCTGTTTATATTGAGGCCTTCATTTCTTACAAGAATCCATTTTCCTTCCACGCTTCTGGCCGAATATACATCAAGGCCACCATACCCGGGCAAGCCGTCAGATGAATAAAAAAGTATTCCATCTTTTTTTATTGCAGGGAACATTTCATCTCCCGAAGTATTAATGTCCGGACCAAGGTTTATGGGTTTGTCCCATGCGTTGCCATTTTTTTTACTCACCCATATGTCTTTTCCGCCTAATCCTCCGGGCATGTCACTGCAAAAGAAAAGCATGGATCCGTCGGCGCTGATGCTCGGGTGCGCCACCGAATATTTATCGCTGTTGTGTTCAAACGGCTTTATATCCCCCCAACTTCTGTCGTGGCCTGTTGCGGTAAATATTTTGGCCGTGTTTACAAAGTTTTTAACTGATTTGTAATTAACGCGTGTAAAATAAAGTGTTTTACCGTCGGAGCTTAAACAGGCCGGCCCATCGTGATAATCTGTATTTATTTTTTTAGCAAAGGTTTTTGTTTTTTTAGCTACAGCTCCGTTAATTTCTGTAACATACATGTTCAGATAAGGCTCGCCATTATAATCGTTCACGGTATAATCAACGAAATTAAACGATTCTTTCTCGGCCACAAAAGCAAGTTTGTTGTTGAAAACGATTGGCGAAAATTCAGATTTTTCTGTATTTATTTTATCTATATTTTTTACTTCGTATTCAATAGGTTTGGATAGATAATATTTTATTTCCCTGCAAAATTTTAAAGCCTTTAATGCGTTGGCATCATTGGGTTTTAGTTTAATATAATTGTTGTATTGATCGGCCGCTTCAGGATATTTGTTATTGGTTTTAAGAACCTGCCCGTAGTTATAAAATACATCCGGTGGAACATTTGTGTTTATTGCTAATGCATTTTTGTAGCATGCTTCCGCGTTCTGATAATCGTTTATTTTTTTATAGCAATCAGCCAGTTTAAGGTAGGCTTCCTGTTGATCGGCAGAATTGCTTTTTGCGGCTTTTTTGTATTTACTTATCGCGCGTATGTAATTGGCATTATATGCATATTTATCGCCTTTTTTTATCTGCGACAAAAGAACAGCACCGGTAAAAACAAAAAGGAGTAGTAAAAGTTTTTTGAACATAATTATAAAAAACGTGGTGAAATTACTTTTGATTTAGTTCCTGTAGAGAAGTCAAAGCCAATCATTACTTCGTGGCTGGCGCCTAACCTACGCGCATCGTTGGCTCCGGTATCATAACTGTATGCAACCCGAAAACCGTTAGTAATATAATATTGCATTAAAAATCCGGGTCCGTAACCACCTCTGTTAAACACACCCAGCCATAATTTTTTGAATAGAAAGAAATTAAGATTTAGATCTCCGTTACCCTGTCCGTTAACAAATCTAATCATCATTGTTGGCGCAAAAATAAAATTGTCGGTTATTTTGAAAGATTTTCCTATGGTGAAAAATTTATGTGTTCTTAATCGGTATCCAAAAGATTGACCCGCAGTGTCTTTTAAACTGTATATATCAGGATTAAAAAGATGAGTTAAACTGAGTCCCATAAAGAAGGAGTTACTTCTTAAATAAAGACCCGTATTCATGTCTAACTTATTGTAAGTTTGAATCTGATTTAAGTAAGCTGATGAAGATTCGCTGGATTTAAAAGAGAGTTTATTAAAATCAAATTGAAAACGATTGTAGCCGGCATTAAGACCCAGTGATAATTTAAATTTAGAGGAAAGTTTTGCTATATATGCGAAGTTACCATACACGGCAAACATATTCCTGGGGCCCATCCGGTCGTTTACCATTGTTAATCCTAAGCCAATGTGTTTATTTAAAACCGGACCATGTACACTTAAACACGAAGTGCGCGGCGCTCCATCAAAGCCTGTCCATTGGTTTCTTACACTTCCTACTACCGCAAGAACATCACGTGCGCCTGCATAGGCCGGGTTAATAACCATTTGGTTAAACTGGTACAGATTGTACTGAGGATCTTGTTGTGATTTACACAATAACGTGTAAGCAAAACAAAAGATCAGTATATAATTTTTTTTCATCTTCAATTAGTTTTTTATTAATTCCACCCAGCCTTTTAGTATTGTTCCGTTTCCTAAATTAAGTACGTAAAAATAGGTGCTCGGTACAAGTGACGCTATTTCACTTTTTTGAGGCCACGATTTTGAATCATTATCATAGCCGGAAGTTTCGTAAACTTTTATTCCCCATCGGTTAAAAATGGATACATGGTTTTTTGGAAAATCGGTTATGTTATCGATAATCCAAACGTCGTTCTCACCGTCGCCATTGGGAGTGATGCCAGTATATATTTTTACCTTACAGGGACCGTTTAAGTCGTTAATGGTTATTGGTGATGGCGTAATGGAATCGATTTTGTTAGTGGCGGTGTTGGTGATTACGATTTTTACTGAATAAGTACCCGGAGAAAGACTATCAAGACTGCTGCAATTTCCAAACGGACAAACACCCGCTGGGCTCCATATATATTGAATGTTAAATCCGCTCTGCGCATTGGCAATTGCCACTGAAATATTTCCATCTTTCTGGTCGCTGCAACTTACATCATTTTTAATAATAGAAACTGAAGGTCCTAATTCACTTATTAAATCTGGTTGTAAAAAACCCTGAGTAATCATTATGTTGCTAGCCGGACCAAGGGTTTGGATGAAGGGTTCGCCAACATTATCGGTGAGGGTAAGCCCTGTGCTACCAATCGGACGGTGAGCGCCGGCTGAATTAATTACCTGTGGCTGGATGCTTTGCGCAAGGCAAAAACCAGTTACCACGTTTAAAAGTATAAAAAATATTTTTTTCATTATTCTACGATGAAGTATTTGAAATTAATAGTGTTTAATGACATGCTCGTTGAATTGTTATTAAAAAATTTAATAACAAAACTGGTAGTTGAACTTGATAAAATGAAACGGTTGAGGGAAGCTGTTTCCTGGTTCATGGCTTCCGTGAACACGTTTGGCACACCGTTATAAGTTTTGTCAAAATTAACGGTTATGGTAACAAACTGACCCGGACCAATAATAGGGGTGCCTGTAACCGTGGCAAGTACTTCGCCCTTAATGTCGTTAGACCCGGTTACTTTATTGGCTGTGACTGATGCGCCAAAAGAGTTGGTTGAATTACAGTTGGAGTTTAGATTCGTGCCCGCGGTTTTGATGTGGCCTTCAGAAGTAAAACGTAAGACCTCATTAATATTGGTGGCATCTCTTGTCAGAAATATCAACTCGCCCCGCGCCGGTGTATGGTTTAAATGCAGGCCCACGATCTTTGCGCTTTCAACACCGCTTTGCGCGAAATTAATTGATGAAAAATTATTGTTGGTCTGGTTTAAATTATTAATAGTTATTCCGGTGCTTGGGGAGGCGGCATACCCGAAGTAGTTAGTTTGTGTGTCGTTACCTTCTATATTCAGTTTTGAAGCTGTGAAAAAATTAGAGCCTAATGTGGTAAATCCATTATTTCTAATTGAAAACACAACATTACCAATATTATCGTTCGCTATAAAATTAAAATCTCCGTATAAATTACTTTTTCCTTTGGTAACCAAACCTCCATCAAAAATACCGGCATAAGCGCTTGTGGAGTTGTTTGAATTGAATGCCCGTAAAGCAAAACCGAATCCACTGGTTTGTGTTACTAAACCGTTTGAAGACGAAGAAGTGTTGTTAAGTTCAAAAAAACCGGTAGGTCCTCCCGGGCTGTTTTTAATTACATGCAAAGAAGTGCCCGCGCTAAAATCATTTATTCTCAGTACTTCCCCTGACCCTCCGGTCTGAGATAGTATTTCCAATTGCGCTTGCGGCATAACGGTTCCCGTGCCAATACCTACAGCATCAGAATTATTGTTTAAATGTATAAAACCCGGGCTTTGGGTCCATGGAGATGCAGCGGCCGGTGGGGTACTCCATTTTACTTTTCCGTTACTGCTTGCCTTTATAAGTACATCACCAATGTTTCCGGGGTTTCCAGAAGGTTCAAGCATCAGAGAGTCTTTTATTAAAACTCCCCCTTTATCAAAATAACCGGCAAATCTTTTAGTGGTGGAAGTTGAGTCCGTACTACCATAAACCCCTATTGATACCCCGTTAGAAGCTTTTGCTGAGCCTAATCCAAGAAGGCCTACACCAAATCCGGGCGATACACCATAACCAAAATTACCTACGGCATAACCTGAGCCTGTATTATAAGCCACATGTTGTCCCCCGAAAATAGCTGTAGAAAAAATATTAAGTGTATTGGTATTGGATGTACTGCCAAAAGCAGCTGCCCGAATGGAGGCCGCACTATTTTGCGCGAAATAGTGAATAGAAGTAAAAGCGGCAGAATCTAAAGGGTTAAAAGTGCCAACGCTCATTTTACTTGGAAGACTGCCGGGCAATAAACCTACTGCAACTCTTTGCTCATCATTTGTAAGGTTACTTGAAACTTTCCATATGTTACTTATACTGTCCCACCTTAAGGTTTGTCCGTTAAGGGTTCCGGCGGGTAATGTATTGCCTGAATTTAAAGAATACAGGGCGTATGGAACACTTGATAAGGTTTGAGAACCTAAAGAAATTAAACCGGTTCCGTTAATATCCATGAACACTTGCAGAATGGTTGGAGTATCTTCCCATCCCGTTACGGGTAAAGGAGTATTCATTCCAATTTTTGTACTTAATAATCCTAACGAATTTACAGGTACGGCATTTTGTATTTCCGAATAAAAGTTAGGGTTTGTTGAGCTTGAAATTTTAAACTGAATAGTAACAACCGTGTTAGTAACCGGTGTGCCCGCGGAATTTCTGGCAACGCCTTGATAGTTAATTGTTGCAGGCGCCTGCGAAAATAGTTGCAGGGATAAGCTAAGTAACAAAAGCAATATGATTTTTTTCATTAGAATAAAATTTGGTTAACAGTGAAGGAAATGATTTACCTATACTCTTTAAAGATAACGCTGCTTGCACCGTAATTGCCCGGCTCGATCCATACACCGGTTGCAGAACCAGTGGTAACTGAATTCGCCCAAATCTCCACATTATAGGTGCCTGTGGGCAAGGAGGTAAATTCTGCGATTATGGTAACCGGCTGGTAATTATCTTTTGTTCCAATGTTGTTGTTGTCGCGGAAATAGTTTACCCTTCCCGTGTTGCCACTAGGAGACGCGCCATTTAACCTGATTTCGTAGGTAACAGCATTGGTTCCTGACATATCGTCGACCATGATGTGAGTTTGAATAGTTACTTGCACTTTGCTTCCAGGTGTACTTTTAGTGAAAGTGCCTAAAATACCAGTTAGCGCCACTGGTGTTGTGTTTACGTTGTTGATGGTTTTGGCAGTAAAGTTGGCCATACCCGTTATCGATAGTGGTTGCCATGAGGAATTGCCGACCGCATCAGAAGTTAATACTTTTCCTAACCCTTCTGTGCCGTCTACAATGCTAATTCCTCCTCCGTTAAACACGGCACTGCGGTTAATATCTGCGCCGCTTACATTTACCGATAAACCCACATTGGTCTGACCTGTTCCGGGTGCCCAGGATCCGGTAGATTGAATGTTTAATCCGGTTTTTGTCGATCCAGATCCTCCCGATTTCGTAACAAGATTTTGAATTTGCACAGCGCTGTTATCTATTGATCGGGATCCGCTGTTATTTACATTAAGTGCACCACCCGAAATTCCGCCCGCGTTATTGTTTTGAATAAAAGCAGAAAAACCCGAGGGAGTCGAATTATCAATAATCTGTGTATTACCAAATACATCAAGCGTTGTAGACGGTGTAATGGTTCCTAGCCCTAAACGACGAGATGCAAAATCGCCGTAAATAAGCGGAGGGTTTACACTACTGTTGGCTATATACAATTTATTTGAACCTGTTTCGTTGTAGCCAGCCTGGTACCCTATAAATACATTTGCATTTCCAACACTTGAAAAACCTGCACCCGAACCTAACGCTGTGTTGTCAGAGCCGGTTAAATTTGCCTGTAAAGCCATTGTTCCAAAAGCGCTGTTGCCAGAGCCTGTTGTGTTCTGAAATAAAGAATTTATACCAAAGGCGCTGTTTTGTGTTCCCGATGTATTATCACGGCTGGCCCAATACCCAAAAGAAGTATTTGATTGTAATGGATCAATCCTTCCGGCTTTTTGGTTATTTACGCGAAAATTAAACGGAACGTTATCAGTGGTTCCAATAAAGTTGGTAAGTGTATTTGTTCCAACATTTCCTTGCAACGACCAGGCCGGAGGAGGAGGGAGGGGCGTATTAATATTTATGTTAGGATAAATTCCACTCACAGTTGCGGAACCTAATCCTGTTAAGTTTAAGGGGGCCACGTTAACGGTAAAGTTATTTCCACTTAAGGGTGTTACTGTTGCTATGCCTTGTCCTGTTATGGTTGGTGTAACGCCGGCAGGTAATGTAACAGCGGATGAAGAGGTTCCCTGAACAATAGTTAATACATTTCCGCCATAAGATAAATTTGGTGCCGGTACGTTAACTGTAAAGTTATTTCCTGTTAATGGTGTCACGTTAGCCACTCCTGTTCCTGTAATAGTGGGTGTTACGCCCGGAGCGCCAGGGGTAGAGTTAATTACAAAATTAGGATATACGCCGCTTACGGAGGTTCCGCCTGTTCCGATTATAGTAGGGGCCAGAACCGCTACATTAAATGTATTTGTTCCAGAACTCGTTACAGTTGCAATGCCTGATGCGGTAAGCGAGGTATTCGGCGTGGTTGAAGTTGCAGGCAAAACAATATTACCGCCACCATTTGTTAAGCTGATGGTATTGGCATTTATGCTTAGTGTTTGAGGGGTTACATTTACTGTAAAGTTAGGATAGGGTCCGGCAACCTGTGCATTTCCGGAAGGTGTAATGGTTACAAGCTGATCGGGCGCTGTGTTAATAACTGATCCTGAATTTATAGCGATTCCGTTGCCGGCAACATAAACTTGTGATGCAGGAAGAGAAACTGAGTTTGTGCCAACGTATAAAATATTGTTTGAGAATGTAACAGAGGGTGAAGGGGCAGATCCTGCATTCTCAGCGTAAAGGGCAAAAGGAACACTTACCATTTGCTGCCTTCCGGCAATTACAAAAGAAGAACCGGAATTGGTTGTGTCAATGGATACTTCTAAAAACCAGTTACCTGATCCCCAGTTAATGTTAAGTGGCGCTGTTTTTCCAATCTGAGTGCTGAATAAGCCCAGTGAATTGGTATTAGTACTTTGGGTTTCTGTAAACACCGGAGTGCCCCCGACTCCTGAGGAAAATATATCAAATTTAATTTTTATGGGTGAAGTAACAGGGCTACCCGAGCCATGCCTGGCAATTCCCTGGTAGTTAATTAATTTTGGTGCCTGAGAATAAGTCAACAACGTGCATATGCTGAAAAGCAAAAAATAAAGTTTTTTCATGGTTTAAAAATCGTAATAAATGTAAGAAAAATTTAAAAGCCTGGGGCCCATTTCTTTTAATTAAACGATTCAAAACACTCATTAGTTGGTAATAACCCGTGATTTAACATTTAGGCTCTTTAAATCACGGGTATTTACGCGTTCTAATTTCTAAACACAAATTGTTTGTCAAACATATCAATTGTAATTGGCTTTTCTTTATCCACTTTTCCTGCAAGCAACTGTTTTGAAAGTTCATTCAGAATTTGTTTTTGCATTACCCTTTTAACGGGCCGGGCGCCAAATTGAGGGTCATACCCCAGCTGAGCAAGCCAGTCGACTGCATCATCTGAAATTGCAAGGCTGATGTCCTGTTCCGCTAAACGTTTTTTGATGTGTTCAAACTGAATCTTCACAATGGATGTAACATCTTCTCTGGATAAAGGTTCAAACATTATCACTTCATCAATCCTGTTTAAAAACTCAGGGCGTATTGATTTCTTTAAAAGATCGAACACCTCGCTTTTCGTTTTAGCCAACACTTCGTCTTTATTCACTTCGGTCAGCTTATCGAAATTTTCCTGGATTAAAAGTGCACCAATATTGCTGGTCATTATAATTATGGTGTTTTTAAAATTAACTACTCGTCCTTTATTATCCGTCAGTCTTCCATCATCAAGTACCTGAAGTAAAATATTAAAAACATCCGGGTGGGCTTTTTCAATTTCATCGAGTAATACAACACTGTATGGTTTTCGTCTTACTGCTTCTGTTAACTGTCCTCCTTCTTCATAACCAACATATCCCGGAGGAGCGCCAATTAACCTGCTTACAGCATGGCGTTCCTGATATTCACTCATGTCTATCCGTGTCATGGCAGCTTCGTTATTGAATAAAAAGTCAGCCAATGCTTTTGCTAATTCAGTTTTTCCAACGCCTGTAGTGCCTAAAAAAATAAATGAACCAATAGGACGTTTAGTGTCCTGTAATCCAGCCCTGCTGCGTCGCACAGCATCAGCAATACTTTCAATGGCTTCATGTTGTCCAACCACCCTTTTATGCAATTCATCTTCCAGAGAAAGTAATTTGTCTTTCTCACTTTGCAGCATGCGGTTTACCCGAACGCCGGTCCATACGCTTATAACCGCCGCGATATCTTCACTGTCTACTTCTTCTTTTACAAGCTGCATGCCGCTTGCTTTTGATTGAGATAATTTTTCTTCAAGGACCGCTAATTTTTCTTCGGCCTCTTTCACTTTACCGTAACGTATTTCGGCCACCTTGCCATAGTCGCCTTGTTTTTCGAAATTCGCAGCGTGAAGTTTTAGTTCTTCTATCTGAAGTTTTATTTTTTGTACTCCTTCTATCACTTCCTTCTCGGCCTGCCATTTAGCTTTCAGCGAATCACGTGTTTCCTGTAAGTTTGCAATTTCTTTATTGAGTGCACTTACTTTTTCGCTTTCATTTTCGCGTTTCATCGCTTCGCGTTCAATTTCAAGTTGCATCATTTTTCGCTCAACTTCATCCAGTTCAATCGGCATTGAATTTATCTGCATCCGTAATTTGGAAGCCGCCTCATCCATCAAGTCAATGGCCTTATCGGGCAAAAAACGATCGTTAATGTAACGCTGGCTAAGTTCAACTGCCGCAATAATGGCTTCATCTTTTATGCGCACTTTATGATGCGTTTCATATTTTTCTTTGATGCCGCGTAAGATGGAAATAGCGTCTTCAGCGCTTGGTTCATCTACCATTACTTTTTGAAAACGTCGTTCTAATGCTTTGTCTTTTTCAAAATACCTTTGAAATTCATTTAACGTTGTAGCACCAATGGCGCGCAATTCTCCCCGGGCCAGAGCGGGCTTTAAAATATTGGCAGCGTCCATGGCTCCTTCTCCACTACCACCGGCCCCAACAAGGGTGTGAATTTCGTCAATAAATAAAATTATTTCGCCGTTGCTGCTTGTTACCTCTTTAATAACGGCCTTTAAACGTTCTTCGAATTCGCCTTTAAATTTAGCTCCGGCAATCAAAGCGCCCATATCAAGCGAAAAAACCTGCTTGGATTTTAAATTTTCGGGTACATCTCCGTTATTAATGCGATGCGCCAGGCCTTCTGCAATAGCGGTTTTACCAACGCCCGGCTCACCTACAAGGATTGGATTATTTTTTGTTCGTCGTGATAAGATCTGCAGCACTCTTCTGATCTCTTCATCGCGGCCGATAACCGGATCAAGCTTTCCTTCACGTGCCTGTGTGTTAAGGTTGATGGCGTATTTGTTTAATGAATTATAAGTTTCTTCCTGCGACTGACTGGTAACGCGTTCGCCTTTTCGTAATTCAGTAATGGCCGCCTTGATGTCTTTTTCTTTTAGACCTGCATCCTTCATTAAATTAGATACGCTGTCTCCGGCATTCAGCAAGCCAAGTAAAAGATGTTCAATAGAAACATACTCATCTTTATATTCTTTTAAAAAAGAAGTTGCTTTTGCAAGAGCCTGATTAGATGAAGATGAAAGATATGGTTGCCCTCCGGTAACTTTTGGGTAAGACTTAATAACACTGTCCACCATTTTTTCGAATGATGAGGGATTAACATTTAGTTTTTTAAGAATATACGGGGTTACATTTTCATCCACCTCTAAAATAGCTTTTAAAATATGTCCCGGTTCAATGGCCTGCTGCCCACCGATTGTGGCGAGCTGAACAGCCTGCTGAATGGCCTCCTGGGATTTAATGGTATAATTATTTAAATTCATGGTATTATATTTTTAATTAAAAACGACATAAATTATTCCAATCAACTTATCGTGAAATAAAGTCCGCAATTTTTTAGTGAATGTGACTTAATGACGGTACAAATTGAAAAAAAGAGACGAAGTTTCAGGCCAGGTGGGTAAGAAACACTTATTTTTTCATCAAAGAATCAAACGGGATGCGGTTGGTTATAGAGCGCCCAAGAGTAACTTCATCGGCATATTCCAACTCATCACCAACAGCAATGCCGCGGGCTATGGCGCTTAATTTAACGCTATAAGGGGCAATTTTACGGAAGATATAAAACGATGTTGTTTCCCCTTCCATAGTAGCATTAAGGGCAAGAATAATTTCAGAAATGGAATTCCCTTTAAGTTTTTCGATCAGCGATTCAATGTTAAGATTGGATGGACCGATGCCTTCCATTGGGGAGATTAAGCCCCCCAACACATGGTAATGACCTTTATACAAACCCGTTTTTTCTATGGCAAGAATATCACGGTAATCCTGCACCACACAAATAAGTGATGCGTCACGAACCGGATTTGCGCAGATTTCACAAATGTCATTTTCTGAAATATTAAAGCAACGTGTGCAGAATTTAAGATCGGTTTTTAGTCTTGAAATCAAGGAGCCCAATTTGTCAACATCGGTTTTTTCCTGCTTTATAATATGAAGTACAAAACGAAGCGCTGTTTTTTTTCCAACACCGGGTAACTGTGCAAAAGCATCAACCGCCTGTTCTATTATTTTTGAGCTGAATTCCAACATAGTAAAGATAATGACAATGACCGTATTTTCACTTATCCAAAAGCAATTGTTTAGAACTATAAGCATTTTTTGGAGAATAAATGTTTAAAAAGTAAACCTTTGTGAAAGCATAAGCCTTTTATTGAAAAACGAATGTCGCCTTCTTTATTATTCATATTTGTTATTTCCTACTTTGTGATTCTGCTCGCAGTTGCCTGGTATACCGGTCGGAATTCAAACAACGAATCTTTTTTTATTGGAAATAAAAACAGCAACTGGATGCTGGTTGCTTTCGGGATGATTGGCACAAGCCTTAGCGGTGTAACATTTGTAAGTGTTCCTGGGGGTGTTGGGTCAGGTAATTTTTTTTATTTTCAGATAGTTTTAGGGTATTTATTGGGTTACATGGTTATTGCTTTTGTGCTCATTCCTTTGTACTACAGGCTAAATCTAACTTCCATATATACGTACCTTGAAAAACGTTTTGGGGTTAAAGCGCATAAAGCCGGCGCCTTCTTTTTTATATTGTCGCGATTAGTGGGAGCCACTGCCAGATTATACCTTGTTATCAGTGTGCTTCAGATTTTTATTTTTGATAAACTGGGTATTCCCTTTGAATTAACGGCTCTTGTTATCCTAGTGTTAATTTTATTATACACTTTTGAAGGAGGAGTAAAAACAATTATTTATACTGATACACTCCAAACTACGGGTATGCTGTTGGGTTTGGTTATTTGCATTATTGTAATTATTCGTGCAATGAACATGGATTTTAGCGAGGCCTTAAGTCTTATGAGCGCTAAAGGTTACACAAAAGTATTTAATACAGATATTAAGTCCGGCTCGTTTTTTCTTAAGCAGATAATTGGCGGAGCTTTCATAGCCATAGCAATGACGGGGCTTGACCAGGAAATGATGCAGAAGAACATCAGTGTTAAAACTCCGCGTGACTCGCAAAAAAACATCATAAGCTTTTCATTGGTTCTTGTTGTGGTTAACTTTTTGTTTTTGTTTCTTGGAGGCATCCTTTATCTGTATGCTGATAGCAGACATTTAACTGTAGCTCCGGACGATTTGTTTCCTACAATAGCTTTGAGTGAAGAATTTAGCGGCGTTATTGGAATTGTATTTATTATCGCGCTGATTTCCGCTTTGTTTCCAAGTGTAGATGGCGCCATTACTTCAATTACTTCTTGTTTTTGTCTTGATATTTTAAATCTTGACTCTAAAAAAGGAACTGAAAAGGAAAAAAAGAAAACCCGTTTAAAGGTTCATTTTAGTTTTGCAGTAGTCTTTTTTATTATGGTGCTTCTGTTTAAGGCTATCAATGATAAATTGATTATAGACTTTATCCTGAAGTTTGCAAGTATAACTTATGGGCCATTATTAGGCCTCTTTTCTTTTGGGATTTTAACCAGGCGAACATTGAATGAAAAGTTTATCTGGGTCATTTGTATTGTGGCACCGCTTCTTGCGCTTGGTATTGATGTGTGCTGCAGTCCCGAATGGTATGAGAAAAAGCTTCATATGAGCCTTGGGTTAAAAGATGTTTCGCAAACTATTTTTGGAGGATATAAAATAGGAACAGAACTTATTTTAATTAACGGCTTTTTTACTTTTTGCGGCCTGTATTTTATTTCGAAAAAAGCTCAGGCTATCGAGCAGAAAAGCCCTTCAGTAATTGGGTAAATTTTCTTTTACCTGAAATAAAATATTCAAAAACTATATTTCCCTGGTACATGCACGTAGTGTTAAATTGAAAGCCCGGTAATTTTTGCATTTCCTTTCTTTTGCGTAAAGTTTGCGGAAGCCTTTTATAGTATGCGAAATGTGCTTGTATAACCGCGAAAAAATGTTTTGGAGTTCCTGAAAAAAGAAAGGAGGTGGCAGCTACGCCATCTAAAATTAAGCGGTATATTATTTTGAAAAATAAAAATTCAGGCGGATGATTTTTAGTCAGTGTAATTAAATTGTTTCTGAAATTTAAATAAGTTTTACGTGATGAAAATTTGTTTAATGTGCCTCCGCCAATGTGATAAACAACTGATCCGGGATGAACGTATATTTTATAACCAACATTTTTTAAACGCCAGCAAAGATCAATTTCTTCCATGTGAGCGAAGTATTCATTATCCAGTCCTCCAACCTCAAGGAAGGCTATTGCGCGAACAAACAGACTTGCCCCGGTTGCCCAAAAAACTTCGGTTGGCTCATTGTATTGATTTTGGTCCTGCTCAACAGTACTGAACAATCTTCCACGGCAGAAAGGATAGCAATACGTATCGATAAATCCTCCACTGGCACCGGCATATTCAAACAAATTGCGCTGCGTAAAATCTATAAGTTTAGGTTGGCAGGCTGCGATAGTTGGATTGGATTGCATAAGTTCAATAATAGGATTGATCCAGCCTTTGGTAACTTCAACGTCGCTGTTCAATAAAACAAAGTAGTCTGCATTAATTTCTTTTAAAGCTTCGTTATAACCTTGTGCGTAGCCAAAATTATTTTTGTTTTCAATTACTTTAACGAGCGGATAGTTTACGTTTACGAATTTGACCGAATCATCTGTACTGCCATTGTCTGCTACGAAAATTAATGAGAAGCCGGAATGTTGAATGATAGAAGGTAAAAATCTTTCAAGAAATTTTTTGCCGTTATAATTAAGAATTACTACGGCAACACTTGGTTCGCTCATATAATTTATCGTGGGTTATTATATATCTCGTCGAACTGGTTGTTTTGAGTTCCGGCAGGAGTGGGGTTGTCCGGATTTGCAATGCCATTGTTGTTGCGTCGTGTTAATTCAAATCTCCACCGGTCGTTGTAAATTTCTCCGCGTGTATCGCTATGCACAAGGGTGTGACAATCGTCACCAATGTTTTTATTTACAAAAACAAATTTACGGTTACTGAAAAATTGTCCGTTGCTTTTATCGTTTAAGCGGTAATACTGCCATATTTCATAGGGGAAGGTGTTGAGGTCGGCGTTTTGGACCGAGCGCTGGCTCGGCGGTCCGTATTGTAAATACACTCTCCCTCGTTCTGTGTAGTAACCGGGTTGCTTACCGCATTTGAACAGTACCATAACCTGCTGAACACTCTGATAATATTCTGCCCACATTTTTAAAGGGTTTGCGGTATCAGCAGCACGGCGTTGCCAGAAATCGATAACAAATTTTTTCATTAATTCTTTATCTTTTTTTACTGCTTGATTTATAACACGTTCTTTATCCAGGCCATTGGCAATAGGCCAAAGACATTCCACGTACATTTTCAGCGTATCGGCATTGTTGCAGGTTCCAAAAAAATCTGCTATGGTTTTTTTCTCGCTATAGTTAGAGAGAGCGACAATATCCACCGATTTGTTAAGCCTTTGGAAAAAATATTTTTTCTGATGTTGAATTGTATTTTGTTCATCCTTAACTTCAATCACTAAATTATAATTACCGCTTCCCAGTTTGCTAATATCTATTTTGGAAAGTAGCGGGTTAACTTTTGCAGTGGTCTGTTTTTTAAAAGACCCATAACTGTTAAGTTTTACAAGGTTGTCACTTCCTTCAATGTAATAATAATAAATGAAGGGTTTGTTTTTTCCGAGCACAGTATCTGTATTGTATGTTTCAAAATAAAATGAAAGTTCATTTTGACTTTCAGGAAAATAATTAACGTTATACGGAATGAGATCATAACCACTTTTAGTAACAGGAGTTATAGTGGGTGCCTTTTTAAACGACTCCAGTACTTCGATACTCGACGATTCGATTAAATTTTCATGAAATGCAATTACAAATTTTTGTTTTAATACAACAGGCTTTTGTTTTGCATCGTAATTGTCTCTCAGAGTAAGTTCCAGTTCGTAAGTGCCATTATCAAGAGGGTACCGTTGGTTGTCAATAAAGGTAGAGGCTTTTAGAGAATCTGTAAAAGGGGGACTGATTAAATTATATTTATTCGCTTTAACTATTGCCGAATCTTTATAAATAAGAAGAGAAATATTTACAGAATTTTGATAATGTGTGCCGACAGTTTTATATGCAAATGAATTCCCGATAAGGGTAAGGTAAGTTTCAAGAAAAGGTTGTTTTCCCGGAACATTAAACGCTCCAGTATTAAAATAAGTAATGATTTGAGCGCAAAAACTTGCTCTGAGGAATACTAAAAACAGTACTCCGTAGAGCACTTTAGGTATATATCTGGAGTTAGTCAAAATGTCTTATTAAAGGTAGGAAATATTTTTTCGAAAATTTACTTGTCAAAATTAAAAAAATTAGTAATTTTGTGCCCTTGGAGAAATGGCAGAGTGGTCGATTGCGGCAGTCTTGAAAACTGTTGAACCGTGAGGTTCCTGGGGTTCGAATCCCTATTTCTCCGCACAAAGGGACTGACCTGATAAAAATGGGTTCAGTCCCTTTTCTTTTAAAAGCAAATCGCCCGATGTACGGGCGATTTGGGCAATTACAGAATTTATTTTTGGAGTTCGAAATGCCCCA
>JAOQAF010000184.1 GCA_025963735.1 Bacteroidota bacterium | reverse complement strand
TTCCACTTCTATTTTTTGTTGTGAGATTATTTTATTCGCTATTTTTTTTTGCCGGTAATTTTTAAAAATAAAAATGGCAAGGATGAACATAAAAACAAAAGCTATAATAAATAAATTTCTCAAAGCTTTTTGTTTATCATTTTCCTGAGTTGCGAGGGTTTCTTTTTTTGTTTGTTGGAGGTTGGCACTTGTTTGTTTTTTTTCAAATTCATAATTCATTTCAGCGCGTACGCTTTGCGCGGTGTTTTCCTGGTTTATCAGACTATCGCCATATTTTATATGCTTTTTATAGTTTTCTAATTCTCCTTTGGTATTTCCGGTGCAGGAATCTAAGGTTGAAAGCGCCTCGTAACAATATTGCATCCCTTCAATTTGTCCGCTTTTTTCATAGATAACTAAAGCTTTTTTAAGATAAAAATTAGCAGCTCCCAGGTTATTTTTCTTTTTTGTCGGCCCATTTATAGCCATAGAGAGATAAATATATCCCTGGTTATAATAAACCAGAGCTAAATCTGATTTGTTTCCTACATCTTCATACATTTTCATGGCTTTGGAATTAAACTCCAATGCTTTAGTGTAGTTACCTTTACTAGCATAAATGTCGCCAATATCCATTAAGGCCAATGCAATGCCTGACTGATCGTTTCTTCCTTCTGAGATTTTTTGGAACTGAATGAATTCTTTAAGCGCCGAATCTAAATTTCCCTGCCCCGCATATATTGCACCAATGTTCATGTGACCGGTTGCAATGGCGTGTTCATCTTTAAGTCTTTCGCCTTCTCTTACTTCTTTTATATAATATTCCAAGGCCTTTGAAATATTTTGTTGCCTGAAATAAGCTACTCCTAAACTGTTATAAATCATGCTCAGTTCTTTTTTGTCTGAAGCTTCTTCCATGGTTTTTAAGGCTTTAAAAAAACATTCTAAAGAAGGAGCAAGATCATCCTGAAAATTATAAACCCCGCCAATACTGTTATAACATAAAGCAAGGTCGGTTTTATTGCCAATTTCCTCACGTAATTTCAGCTCTTTTTTATAGAGGTTTAAGGCGTTGGCATAATCCTCCGTAGCCATATAAATATCTCCAACAGATTTAAAGGAATTGGCCAGAAAAACTTTTGCTTTAAAAGAAGTGGTGTTGGTAATTAGTTTTTCGGAAAGGTTTTGTGCAATCCGTCCGTACTTCATGCCGGTTGAAAAATCGCGGTTTTCCCTGTAGGCATTGGTAAGCGCCAGTAGTGTTTTAATTCTCAGGGTATCTTTAAAACCAATTTCGCCTCCTATAATAGTTGTTTTTTTTAGAAGGGTCCGGAGTGAATCAATGGTACTTGTTTGAGCCGTTTCAGTTAACGGTAAAATGAGCAGAAGAAAAAAGATCCTGCAAATAACCGACTTAAAAAAAAACTGGTTCATTAAGAATTAAAGGTATAAAATATAATTGTGACGGATCAAAAAATAAAAACCCGGAATTAATCCGGGTTTTAAATTATGCTTTATCTTCTTTTTTATTTTTTTTAGCCTTGGGCTTATGGGTAGAGACTACAATTTCATCTTTTTCTTTATTGTAATCCACTTCTATTTCATCACCTTCGGTAAGGTTGTTTTTAATGATCTCTTCTGCCATTGGATCTTCAAGATATTTTTGAATGGCACGTTTTAATGGCCTTGCACCATAATTAGGATCGTATCCTTTTTCTACAATATAATCTTTTGCAGCTTCAGTGATTTTGATTGTATAACCTAATCCGGTAACGCGGCTGAATAAATGACCTAACTCAATATCAATGATCTTATGAATGTCTTCACGATCTAATGAATTAAACATGATTACATCGTCAATTCGGTTAAGGAATTCAGGAGCGAACGCTTTTTTCAATGCATTTTGAATTACACCGTGGGCGGCTTCTGTTTCTCCTTCTTTTTTTGTGTTCGTACCAAAGCCAACACCGGTGCCGAAATCCTTTAACTGACGGGCGCCAATATTACTTGTCATGATAATGATTGTATTTTTAAAATCAATCTTTCTACCAAGGCTATCAGTCAGCATTCCGTCATCCAGAACCTGTAATAACATATTAAACACATCAGGGTGAGCTTTCTCAATCTCATCTAAAAGAACAACTGCATAAGGACGACGGCGAACTTTTTCAGTTAATTGCCCGCCTTCTTCATAACCAACATATCCCGGAGGCGCTCCAATTAAGCGGGTTACCGCAAACTTCTCCATGTACTCGCTCATGTCGATACGAATTAAAGCGTCGTCATTATCAAATATATGCTTGGCTAGTATTTTTGCCAGCTGCGTTTTACCAACACCTGTTGGACCTAAGAAAATAAATGAACCGTTTGGTTTATTTGGATCCTTTAAGCCGGCACGGTTACGCTGAATAGCTTTAACTACTTTTGCAAGAGCTGCATCCTGGCCAATAACTTTACCACGCAGAAGCTCATTCATTTTAACAAGCTTGTCGCTTTCATTCTGATTAACACGCTGAACAGGAACCCCGCTCATCATACTCACCACTTCTGCCACATTTTCTTCAGCAACGGTTACACGATTTTGTTTGGTTTCTTCTTCCCATGCTTTTTTCGCTACTTCCAACTGAGACTGAAGTTGTTTTTCGCTGTCGCGTAAACGCGCTGCTTCTTCATATTTCTGGCTGCGTACAACCTGATTCTTCAGCTCTTTTATGTCTTCAATTTTCGCTTCAATATCAAGAATGTTTTGCGGAACATTAATGTTTGTAATATGTACACGGCTTCCGGCTTCATCCAATGCGTCAATCGCTTTATCGGGCAAATGTCTGTCGGTAATATATCTTGCAGTTAACGTTACACAAGCTTTGATAGCTTCATCTGTATAAGTTACATTGTGATGGTCTTCATATTTACTTTTAATGTTTTGTAAAATCTGGTACGTCTCATCCTGAGTAGCAGGTTCTACAATAACTTTCTGAAAACGACGCTCAAGAGCACCGTCTTTTTCAATATACTGACGGTATTCATCTAACGTTGTTGCTCCAATACATTGTATCTCACCGCGCGCTAAGGCCGGTTTAAACATGTTACTTGCGTCAAGACTTCCACTTGCCCCGCCTGCACCGATAATAGTATGAATTTCATCAATGAAAAGAATTACGTCGGGGCTTTTTTCAAGCTCATTCATAACAGCTTTCATACGCTCTTCAAACTGACCACGGTATTTGGTACCGGCTACAAGACTGGCTAAGTCTAACGTAACAACGCGTTTACCAAATAATACGCGTGACACTTTTCTTTGTACAATTCGTAAGGCAAGTCCTTCCGCAATGCTGGATTTACCTACACCAGGCTCACCTATAAGAATAGGATTATTCTTTTTACGACGGGATAAAATCTGTGAAACGCGCTCAATTTCTTTTTCGCGGCCTACCACAGGATCTAATTTCCCGTCTTCTGCCATTTTAGTTAAATCCCTGCCAAAGTTGTCTAACACCGGCGTTTTTGACTTGCTGTCGCCCTGCTTTTTAGGATTGCCAGGATTACTTGCTCCTCCTCCAAAACTTGTATCATCGGAATCTTCATCGTCATTCCCTGCGGCTGTATTTTCAATTTTGCCGGGGTTGTCGAGAAAGCCTTCCAACTCTGCGCGCGTGGCATCATAATCCACACCGTTTTTTAATAATGTTTTAGTTACTATGTTGTCATTATCTTTTAAAATACATAACAACAAATGTTCGGTTCCAATTTGTACCGACTTAAATGTTTTGGCTTCTAAGTACGTTAGTTTAAGCGTCTTTTCAGCTTGCTTAACCAGAGGAATATTAGCCAGGTTATTCGTTTTGCGAACACCCGGTGTTAAGTTCTGTTCTATTGTACGGCGTAACTCCTGGGAATCAACTCCAAGGTTTTTGAGTAATCGCATTCCAACACCATCACCATCTCTAATCATACCAAGCATCAAATGTTCGATGCCAATAAAATCGTGTCCCAAACGAAGTGCCTCTTCACGGCTGTAGGTAATAACATCTTTTACCCGGGGAGAAAATTTTGCTTCCATAATGATCCTTTCAACTGTTAAGTTACATATATAATGCCAGATTCAAAAATAGGATTTTATATACTGATTGTTAAATTTTGCAAGTGCTTTTTTTAACATTTTTTTTGTTGATAAGTTTTGATTGTAAGTGTAGATTTTTCGGTACTTTCATGGGTTCTTAAGTGAAAATTAGACGCGATAATTTTATCATACTAACGTTAAAATATCAGACTGTCAAAACTTCATAGAAGCATAAATTTTTTCAAAATAAAAGAAAACAAAACACTATGGCAGACGGAGAAAAAATCATTCCGATTAATATTGAAGATGAAATGAAAACCGCGTACATCGATTACTCGATGTCCGTTATTGTATCACGCGCATTACCAGATGTACGTGATGGCTTAAAGCCGGTTCACCGCCGTGTTTTATATGGTATGCTCGACCTTGGGGTTTTACATAACCGTCCTTATAAAAAATCTGCTCGTATTGTAGGGGAAGTTTTAGGTAAGTATCATCCTCATGGTGATGCTTCTGTATACGACACTATGGTGCGCATGGCCCAAGAGTGGAGTCTGCGTTATATGCTGGTTGACGGCCAGGGTAACTTTGGAAGTATGGATGGGGATCCTCCTGCAGCTATGCGTTACACTGAGGTGCGCTTCCGTAAAATAACGGAAGAAATGGTAGCCGATATAGAAAAAGATACTGTGGATTTCCGTCCCAATTTTGATGATAGTTTAACGGAGCCTACCGTTATGCCAACTAAAATACCTAACCTTCTTATAAACGGAGCTTCGGGTATTGCCGTTGGAATGGCTACTAACATGGCCCCGCACAATTTAACGGAAGTAATCGATGCCATCATGGCATATATAGACAACCGCGATATTGATATTGCAGGTTTAATGAAATTTGTAAAGGCTCCCGATTTTCCTACCGGTGGTATTATCTATGGCTACGAAGGTGTAAAGGAAGCGATGGAAACGGGTCGTGGCCGTGTGGTTATGCGTTCACGCGCAGTAATTGAGCAGGTCAATGACAGGGAACGCATTGTTGTAACCGAAGTGCCGTTTCAGGTCAACAAAGCCGAAATGATCAAACGTCAGTGGGAACTTTGTAATGAAAAGAAAATTGAAGGTATAACAGAAATACGTGATGAAAGCAACCGCGAAGGAATACGTGTTGTTTATGAATTAAGAAGAGATGCCATCAGTAACGTGGTGCTTAATAATTTATATAAGTACACCTCACTTCAAACCTCTTTCTCAATAAATAATGTGGTACTGGTAAACGGTCGGCCGCAAATGCTGAATCTTAAAGACATGATTCACTATTTTGTGGAACACCGTCATGAAGTTGTAGTACGCCGCACAAAGTTTGAACTGGCACAGGCCGAAAAACGGGCGCATATTTTACAGGGATTGTTAATCGCCATAGATCATTTGGATGAGGTGATTAAAATTATACGCGAAAGCGAATCGCCTGATGTAGCAAGAGATGAACTGATCACGAAATTTACTTTGTCTGAGATTCAGGCTCGTGCCATTCTCGATATGCGTTTAAGAACATTAACCGGACTAGAACGTGATAAATTAAAAGCGGAATATGACGAGTTAATGAAAACCATCGCGCATTTAAATGATATTTTAAATAACGAACCTTTACGCTTCACAATAATTAAAAATGAATTGCTTGAGGTGAAGGAAAAATACGGAGATGCACGCCGAAGCGAAATTGTGTATGTTGGCGATGATCTTAAGATTGAAGACATGATAGCCGAGGAGGATGTTGTAATAACAATTTCT
>JAOQAF010000171.1 GCA_025963735.1 Bacteroidota bacterium | reverse complement strand
GGTAATCCCAGGCGCCTGTACTCATGAGGCTCCAGTTCATGAATTGGTTCCTCGGATCATGAATGAATGCATTGCCATCAAAAAAATCAGCTACCGAAAATTTACCTATAACAAGGCTGAGTTGTTTATCCGCTTCTTTTTCCTTTACCTGATTAATTTCATTTTCGGTAAAAGAAAAATTTTTAGATAGGAAAAAATTTTGTTTATAATAAGCGCGTGCCAGATAAATTGCGGGTGCGGGGCTGCCTATGCGGAATGTTTCGCCGTTACTGAAACCCGCAATGCCTCTTGCCTGGCTAAATCCAGAGCCTCCTGCTATTTCAGGATTAAAATAAAAAGAACCGCCTTTCCATAAACGCGCACCGAAAAATAAAGTGGAAGTAAGGGATGTTTGCGTTTCCTCCTCAGGTTGTAAACTATTTATACTTGAATAAGGCGCGTTGAATTTCGGATGGTATTGGGTAATTATGGTTTGCTGGAAATGAAAATTTAAACGCGGCGGAGTAGTGTCGGTTTGCGCCCACAAAAAATAAGGAATGAATATTAAAAAATATCTGATAAAAAATTGATAGCAAATCTAGTCAAATTTTTTACGTTGTGCCGCGTAATAAACTAAAGGGAAAACCAACAGGGTTAAAACGGTGGCACTTATTAGTCCCCCAATTACTACAATTGCCAGCGGTTTTTGCGTTTCGCTTCCAATGCCACTGCTTACAGCTGCCGGTAAGAGGCCAATGGCAGCCATTAGAGCGGTCATAACAACCGGACGAATACGCGACTTCACCCCATCTTTAATAGCCTGATTAAGCGGAATACGGTTATTTAAGTTCTGATTAAAAACTGAAATAAGTATTACTCCGTTTTGAATGCAAATTCCAAAAAGAGCGATAAATCCAACGCCAGCGGAAATGCCAAAGTTCATTCCGGTTATGTGAAGCGCCAGAATTCCCCCTATCAATGCAAAGGGAACGTTGGACAAAACAAGGCCGGCATCTTTTGCGTTACCAAACAAAACAAATAAAATTATAAAAATTGCAACTAAACTAATAGGTACTACCTGGCCAAGCCTTTTGGAGGCTCTTACCTGATTCTCAAACTCCCCTGTCCAACTAATAGAGTATCCTTTCGGAAGTTGCAAATTTTTTACACGGTCCTGCGCATCAGCAATCGTGCTTCCAAGATCACGTTCCCGAACACTGAATTTAACTCCGATGAAACGTTTGGTGTTATCCCTGTATATAAATGCGGGCCCCGTATTTTTTTCAAGCTTGGCAATTTCTTTTAAAGGAATTTTATTTCCTTTAATTGTAGGCACCTTCAAATTCAAAAGGTCTTCTTCAGTTTTTCTATAATCTTCATTATATCTGATTCGGATGTCGAATTTTTTTTCGGCTTCAAACATTTTTGTAACCGACTTACCTCCAATTGCAATTTCAATTACCATTTGAGCGTCGGCCATGGTAACGCCATAAAAGGCCATTTTTTCTTCCTGAAGAATAATACTCATTTCAGGCTGACCTATGTTTCTTAGGATACCAATATCTTTGATGCCTTCTACGTTTTTAATTTTATCGATTACCTGGTTACTAAGTTCATTGAGCTTATTTAAATCATTACCATAAATTTTCACGGCATTGCTGGCATTTATTCCTGCCACTGCTTCTGCTACGTTATCAATAATAGGTTGAGAATAATTAAAGTTTACACCCTGAAAAGTGGCTTTTAATTTTCCATCCATTTCCTCAATAAGTTCATCACTGCTTCTTTTTTTAGACCATTCTTTTTTCTGTTTAAGATTTACCTGCATCTGAACATAATAAAATCCGGAAGGGTCGGTGCCATCATTACTTCTGCCTGTTTGCGAAAGAATTCCGTTTACTTCCTGAAACTCATTTAACTTTTTTCGAAGGTCTTTTACCATTCTTACCGTTTCATTTAAGGACTGGCTCATAGGAAATTTTGCTTCCACCCATAGGGCCCCTTCATTTAATTGCGGTAGGAATTCTGTTCCTAAGAACTTCGCGGAAAAAAGTGTGACGACTAGAATTGCTCCGGCTATCATTAAACTTAATTTTTTTCTGCTGTAGGTTTTTTCAAATCCTTTTATAACTATCCTGTCGAAAAAATTAACAATGAAATTATTTTTTTCTTTTACGTTTTTATTTAAAAGAAAAGAGCATAAAACAGGGACAAGGGTGAGGGTAAAGAACAGTGCTCCTAACAAGGCGAAACCAAGCGTGTAAGCAAGCGGAGAGAACATTTTTCCTTCCACCTTTTGAAAAGAGAAAATCGGAATGAGGGCAGTAATGATAATTAATTTTGAAAAGAAAATAGCCACAGCAAGATTGGAACCTGTTTTTTTTATAATGCCGAGCTTGGCCAGTTTGTTAAACTTAGGCATTCCGTTTTTATGTGCCATGTGATCAAGCGCCACGAACACACCTTCCACCATCACCACGGCCCCGTCGATAATGATCCCAAAATCCACGGCCCCCATGCTTAAAAGATTTGCGGTCATGCCTTTTAAACGCAAACATATAAAAGCGAAAAGAAGAGCAAGAGGAATAATGATGGAAACTATAAGTGTTGTACGCCAATCGGCCATAAAAATAAACACCATAATGGTTACCAGTAGAATTCCTTCAAGTAAATTATGAATAACTGTATCAGTACAAAAATTAATTAATTTGTCGCGATCATAAAACGTAACCATTTTTACATCTGACGGTAAAATGGTAGTGTTTAATTCTTCTACTTTTGCCTTTAAACTGGCCAGTACATCCGCAGGATTTTCTCCCTTGCGCATTACTACAATACCTTCTACCACATCATCGTTGTTATTCAGGCCTACCTGACCAACCCGCGGCATATTAGACTCCGTTACCTTCGCTACGTTTTTAATGTAGATTGGCATGTCGTTCTTCTCATCAATAATAATATTTTCAATATCAGCAATGCTGCTTAAAAGACCAATGCCCCTTACAACGAAAGCCTGACCATTTTTTTCAATAACATCCCCGCCAACATTTACATTACTCTTCCCCACTGCGTTGTAAACATCAAGCGGTGTAATGTTGTATCGACTTAAGAGATTAGGATAAATGCTTACTTCATATATTTTTTCGCGTCCTCCAAAGGCTACAATATCGGCGATGCCCGGAACGCTCCTCAGATTACGGTCGATGATCCAGTTTTGTATCGTTAATAAATCGCGGGAGTTTCTGTTTTTACTTTCAAGAATATACCTGAATATTTCTCCTGTTGGTCCATAAGGGGGCTGGACATCGGTATCCACGCCTTCGGGCAGGGTTACACCGCGTAATTGATTATTTACCTGCTGTCTTGCAAATGCATCATCTACACCGTCATCAAAAATGATTTTTATCACAGAGAGGCCAAACATGGTAATGGACCTTACAGAAGTTTTTTTCTGCACCGGATTCATTGCTATTTCAATCGGGCTGGTTACAAACCGTTCTACTTCTTCGGCGCTTCTGCCATTCCATTCCGTAACTATAATTATCTGCGTGTTTGTAACATCGGGAAAGGCCTCTATTGGCGTATTCATGTAGCTTACCACACCGGCAACAATTAATACGCCGGTGATGAAAAAAACAAAGAAGCGGTTCTTTAATGAAAAGGAAACTATTTTTTTAATAAAATTATTCATTATAAAACTTTTTAGTCGTTAATCGCATCGTAAACCAAAAGCTGGTATTTTGAAATAATTTTTTCACCTTCTTTAAGACCAGAAGTGATATAGGTTTTGTTGGTTGTGGTCTGATAAATTTCAATGGGCCGCGTTTCAATATCATTTTTATTTCTGTAAACCATTACGTAATTCCTGCTGTTATCAAATATAACCGATGAAGCAGGTATGCAGAGTTTTCTGTCCGGTTCCTGGTATCTTAACGTGACCTTTGCGAACATTTCAGGTTTTAAAATAGAGGAGGCATTCTTTAATGTTATTCTTGCCTTCATGATTTTACTTTCAGGATCGAGAATGCTGAAAAGCTTATCTACTTTGCCGTGTATAATACTATCGGGATAAGCAATGGTGGTAATATCGGCCTCATAGCCTTCTTTTATTTTTTGAATATCACTTTCGTATACGTTAGCCATAACCCACACTTCGGAGAGATCAGCGATTGTAAAAATTGGTAAGGAGTTATCACTTTTTACATCTTCGTTATCTGTGATATTTTTTTTAATCACATAACCTGAAATCGGGGCCTTAACCTCGTAGTATCCTTTTGATTTGCTTCCGTACAGCTTCTGGAGTTCTTTTGCTTTGGCAAGTTCAGCTTCCGCCACGTTAACCTCAGATTTACTTTGAACCAGATCTTTTTCAGAAACCAGACCGCTTTTAAACATATCATTGGCCGCGTTGTATTTGCGGGTGGCATTGTTTAAATTACTTTCAGCAGCCAATAAATCGCGCTCTGAAGAAGCAACGTCGCCACTCAGAATAAATGCCAGGGTTTGTCCTTTACTTACAAAATCCCCGAGGTTAACTTTTAATCCGTTAACACGGCCGCCAACCCAGGCATACACATCCACCAGCCTATCCTGATTTGCTTCAACCTTGGCAGTTAGTTTTAATTCGTTTTCAACCTGCTCGCTTACAACGGTGGTTAATTGAATTTTCCGCGCCATTGAGTCGCTGAGTACAAATCCCTGCGGTTTTTCTTTTTCAGCCTGTTCATGCTTGCATGAAATTGTAACTAGAACAATTAATATTAACAATCCACCGTTTTTATTTAATAATAGTTTTCCCAACTTCATAATTTAAATTTTCTGTTGCATTATATAATTCGTTTTCAAGATGATTTAACTGAATAATGTTATTTTTAAAGGATTCATAATAATCTATAAACTCAACAATACTGATGTTTCTTTTAGTGTAATTTTCGGTCAGTCCTTTTAATAAATCATTAAACTTGGTTTGTAAGGTTTTATCAGTGCTTAAATAAACTTTATTTGTCTCAATGAGTATTTTATAAGCTGCAATTACATCCTGCTGAACCGACAATTTATAAAGCTGATGATTAAGTTCATTGCTTTTTAATCTGGCCCTGGATGCTTTGATGTTTCCCTGGTTGCGGTTAAACAACGGGATTTGAAATCCTATGGCAACGCCATAATAATTTTGAATGTAACTACCGTTGCGGTCATAGGTGCCGGCAATGTTAAGATCCGGCATACCCAATGATTTTTGGTAGGTAAGGTTAGCTTGTTCCTGCCTGGTTAAAAACTCCTGAATCTTAACATCCGAACGATTCGCGATGGAACTGTCAAGTAATTGTTTTAGATTTAAGTCATTTTCATCGAAAAGATTATTTTTTATCTGCAGAACAGGTTTGTAAAATTTCAGAGATGAGTCGGCAAGTAATACATGAAGGTTGTTATTTGCTTCATTAATAGCGAAAGCAGATTCTCTTTTTTCTCCTTTTAAAGTATTAAGGAAAGCTGAAAGTCTCAGGTATTCACTTAGAGAAATATTTCCTTTATCAACCTGATCTTTATATGCATTAATGTTTTTCTCTATCGCGCTTACCTGGTCGGCATATACGGCATAGGTTTTTAAGGCGAAATATAAATCGTAAAAATTGGTGCGTAACTGAAAGTGCAGGGTTCTAATTAAATCATAAAACTGGTATTGAGCAATCTGTGTATTTATCTTTGCCAGGTGTAATCGCTTGTTTCTTTTTCCGGCAATGGAAAAAAGCTGTTGTACATTCATTTGGTTCTGTCCAAGGCTGCCGTCGCCATACACCGTTTTTGCGGGAAAATAACGTTTGCTTTGCGGATTATAAATGCTTTGTTCAAAATAAAAATTTGGATTATCAAATACTCTTGCCTGAACCTCAAGCGCCTTACCCGCGTCAATTTCATATTTGGAGGCTAAAAGTGAAAAGTTTTTGGTTAAAAAAGTATTTTCCAGCTCGCTAAGTGTAATAGTAATACTATCACTAAAAGATTGTGAAAAGGAGCGATTACTTCCTGCAAAGAACAAAAGTAAAACTATGAGCATTCTTTGGCGCCGAAGAATATTCCTAATGCCTGGGTTAAACATGTAATTAAATATATACTGATTTAAAATAATAATATTTGATTTTTATCGTGATAAAATTTTAATAATAAGGTCTTTTGGTTGTTTTTTTAAATATCTGTTAAACATATTTTTTAATGGTCTTACCCGCACCCCGCGGGCTATCACAGCAAACTATCAAACTGAAACGACCCTTTGGAGCGGGGTAAGTTTTTTGGCTTCAGCCATTATCCATTAAAATTAATTTTTATATAAATTTTTAATAAACAAGCAAGCATCATATGATTTTAAAATAGAATTACCTATTGTAGAAGATTAGCCGGCAAGAGTACTTAACTTTACCCGGGCGAATTACCGGGAAGCAGAAGAAAGCGTTCAGATACGGAGAACCCTGATAGAAATAAACAGTGGTTGCGATGTACCCGGCACAATTGCGGATAAAAACGATTCGCTTTCACAGACAGAGGAAGTAAAATCACTGAAAAAATATGGTAATATAAAGAAGGCCTGAGCGAAAAAGGTTTTATCATTATCCTCCGATTCCTGTTCTTCAAAAAAAATATTGTCGGAGGTACAGTTGTTTTCAGAAGAAGGATTAACCTTGGTGCTTTTAAAAGAAGTTATATCGTTTAATTGAAGTTTATTTAACGAGTTATAGGCATTAACCGAAAACGAAAATAATATAGCAGCTAAAAATACAATGGATTTTATGCGGTTTTTCGTTTTCATTTAATCGGACAAATGTAGCTTATTTTTTAAATAATCCTTAACTCCTTAAATAAATTAAAAGCTTTTAACTCGGTAATTATTACTTTTAAGCTTTATAATTAGTAAATATGAATAAGTTGATTTTGTTACCGGCCTTGCTATGTGTTCAGATATTTTATTCGCAACAGATACAAAGCGATTTAATAAAAAAACACATTACAGTTCTTGCCTCTGATGAACTTAAGGGTAGAGGCACAGGTAGCGATGAAGAAATTAAAGCTGCTAATTACATAGCGGCTCAATTTAAGAATATTGGTTTAAGCTGCTTCAATAACTCCTTTTTAAAACCCTTCACGTTTAAAAAAGGCGCGAGTCCGCATGATACCTCTACAAAAAACGCAGTTGAAAATAAGGCAAACAACGTCGTTGGATTTCTGGATAACAAAGCTCCTTATACCATAGTTATCGGAGCGCATTACGATCACCTTGGCATGGGACATGATCATAATAGTTTAGATGCAAATCCGGAAGGTAAAATACATAACGGCGCCGATGATAACGCCAGCGGAACGGCGGGAGTAATTGAGCTGGCCAGGCATTTTGCAACAAATAAAAAAACAGAACCTTATAATTTTCTTTTCATTTGTTTTAGCGGCGAAGAACTCGGATTGTTGGGTTCTAAAAAATGGTGCGATCATCCGGATATTGAACTGGGAAAGATAAATTATATGATCAACATGGATATGATTGGCAGGTTAAACAAAGAAGAAAAACTGATCATTTACGGTGTTGGAACTTCTGATAGCTGGGTGCCGCTTGTTGATTCAGTGAAAACATCGTTTAGCATAAAAAAAGACAGTAGCGGCATAGGGCCAAGCGATCAAACATCCTTTTATTTGAAAGACATTCCGGTGCTTCATTTTTTTACCGGACAGCATTCCGACTATCACAAGCCCAGTGATGATACTGAGAAAATTAATTATAAAGGCGAGGCCAAAGTGCTGGAATATATAATTAGCATTGTTAATAAAACGTTTCATTACCCGAAATTAAAATTCAGTAAAACACGTAACCCTGATATGGGTAAAGCCTCATTTAAAGTTACCATGGGCGTTATGCCCGATTATACTTTCGATGGTGAAGGAATGCGAATTGATGGTGTAACTGATGGCAAGCCTGCTGCCAAAGCAGGGATCTTGCAGGGAGATGTTGTAAAAAAATTAGGAGATTTCCCGGTGAAAGATGTACAGGAATATATGAAGGCACTCTCTAATTTTAAAAAAGGTGATACAACCAAAGTAGAAGTATTGCGCGGTAAAGAAATAAAAATTTTGGATATTGAATTCAAGTAAGTAAATGAGCACTGAAGAAATTACATTAAAACATAAGGAGCTTGTTAAGTTGCTGCAAATGGCATATTCTGCCGAACGTGCTGCATCGTTTGCTTATATTGGTCACGCCGGCGCAGTTAAAAATAACGAAGAGAAAAAGGCCATCAGACAGATTGAGTTAGATGAATGGAATCACCGTAAGGAAGTGCTCGGCATCATGAATAAATATAACATTCCGGTGTCTGAATATTATGAAATTCGGTTTTATATTATCGGAAAAATTATTTCTGCAAGCTGTTACGTAATAGGTTGGTTTATGCCGTTTTATTTTGCGGGAAGGCTGGAGAGCGGTAACGTTTGCGAATATTTCAGAATGAAGTATTTTTTTAATTCCTTAGGAATAACCGAACATGATAAAATGTTGTATGAAATGGGAATGAAAGAAAAGGAACACGAGGTATATTTTTTAAATCAGATCAAATCAAACAAAATGCTTCCTTTTTTCGAGAAGTGGTTTATGTGGGGCAGCGTAAAAAGCTTTAACAACATTAATCTCGATGAAAAATATCCTGTCGAAAAATCAGATATTTATTGCAAAAAGTAATATTTCAGGCAGGCCAATAAAACTGCTTTTGGCCTTAAATTCACGAAAAAAATCAGTATGTTTGTAGCCCTTAAATGAATCTCGAAGAAGCTATCAAAAAATCTATCCGTGATGTGCCGGACTTTCCTAAACCGGGCATACTGTTTAAGGATATAACCCCTATTTTTTATGACCAGCAATTGTGTTCCAATATTGTTGACGGTTTCATCAGCAGAATGGATGAAATGCCCGATGCTATTATCGGAATAGAAAGTCGTGGTTTTTTGTTCGGATTTTTAATGGCAAATAAATTAAACATCCCTTTTGTTTTAATTCGCAAATCCGGTAAATTGCCATATAAAACATTAAGTCATGAATACGCCCTGGAGTATGGTACCAGCAAAATAGAAATACACGAGGATGCCCTGAAACCTGATTGTAAAGTGATAATACATGATGATCTTCTGGCAACGGGGGGCACAGCAGAAGCCGCAGCTTGCCTCGTAAAAAAGCTTGGTGCAAAAGTGGCGGGATTTAATTTTGTTGTTGGTCTGGAATTTTTAAACGGAAAAAATAAATTAATTAATCATTCAAATAATATAACATGTCTGGTACAGTATTAGAAAATGTAGGAATGAATTTTCAGTTAAGTGAAAATCAAAATATGATAGCGGACATGATCCGTAAATTCGGCAAAGAACACATCTATCCAAAAATGATGGAGTGGGATGAGTCGCAGGAATTTCCTGTTGAAGTATTTAAAAAGCTGGGCGACCTTGGTTTGATGGGTGTTCTGGTTCCAACAGAATATGGCGGATCAGGCTTTAGTTATACCGAATATGTTACTGCTATTACCGAACTGGGGAGTATTTGCGGCTCCATCGCTTTATCAATGGCCGCTCATAACAGTTTATGCACGGGACATATTTTGCAATTCGGAAATGAAGAACAAAAGAAAAAATACCTTCCGAAATTAGCTACTGCCGAGTGGATTGGTGCATGGGGATTAACTGAAGCAGGTACAGGTAGTGATGCGATGCGCATGGCTTGTACGGCTGTTGAGGATGGAGATCATTGGGTAATAAATGGTACCAAAAACTGGATCACGCACGGTATCAGCGGTAATGTAGCAGTTGTGCTTGTAAGAACAGGCGAATTATTAGACAGCCATGGAATAACAGCATTTATTGTAGAACGCACAACTCCTGGTTTCCGTGGGGGGAAGAAAGAGAATAAGTTGGGAATGCGCGCCAGCGAAACAGCAGAATTAATATTTGAAAATTGCCGCGTTCATAAATCACAGATTCTTGGAAAAGTGGGAGATGGATTTGTTCAAGCCATGAAAGTATTAGACGGCGGGCGTATCAGTATTGCCGCGTTAAGTCTTGGTATTGCTAAAGGCGCCTTAAATGCAAGTATTAAATACGCTAAAGAGCGTCAGCAGTTTGGTCAGCCAATTGGTAATTTTCAGGCAATAGGATTTAAGTTGGCAGATATGGCAACCGAGTTTGAAGCCGCGGAGTTATTAACCTTCCAGGCAGCTGACATGAAAAATAAACATTTAAAAATGACCAAAGAAAGCGCTATTGCTAAATATTTTGCAAGTGAAGTGGCCGTGCGCGTGAGTACAGAAGCTGTGCAGATCTTTGGTGGATATGGCTATACCAAGGACTTTCCGGTTGAGAAATTTTACCGCGACAGTAAATTATGTACCATCGGCGAAGGAACCAGTGAAATTCAAAAGCTGGTTATTGCAAGGGAAATATTAAAATAAGTAAGTTTAAATTTTATTAGAACCGTTACATAAAATGTAACGGTTTTTTTATTTGTCTCCCTGGCAGACAGGGCACTTTAACCAAATCCGTTATAACAAAAAAAGTCTTCCTTTTTGGGAAGACTTTAATCAGATCAAATCCTAAATTAATTTTCGTAATACTTATTAAATTCTTTGAGAGCGTTTATAACGGCCTCTTTATTAAATGTAAACTTATCAAGATCGTTCCATGTTACAGGTTGATCCTTCATGTAAGGCTTTAAATCTTTTTTATAAAACTTGATTGAGATTGGTTTTAATTCAGCCATTTCTTTATCTTTTTCTTCGGCCTTGCTGTCTTGAATATAATACATGCTGCTTATTACCGGACGGCCTTCTTTGGTGTCGTTATATTTATATTCGTAAAACTTCAGGCGTCCGTTTACTAACTGTTCTATGTATACCTGCGATTGGGCATCGTAAGGAACCAAAACGAAGTGCCTGTCGTTAAAGCCATAACCTTTCACTTTTTTAGGGCTAACAGGCGTTACCTTGGTTGAACCGGGAGCTTTAAAATTAAACCCCTGATAAAAGGCAATCTCGCTTTCAAGGTTGGTTTGAACTTCACCTTTAACGGTATCTCCTTTTAAATTTAAATAATAACCTTTCGTAGTAACAGCGGCCATGGAAGGGTCTTTCCCTTTTTTAACAGGCTGCGCAGTGGCTGCAAAAGTAAAAGTAACAAGTAATATGGCCAGAAACTTTTTCATAATTTTTTAATGTTTAACAAATATATTTATTAGTCTCAACACCACAAAGCTTAGGTTTTTCTTTTGTGATTTTTTAAAAGAAAAATCCCTCAGGGTTAGTGAGGGATTCAGGTTATTTTCTTTCCAATACTTCATCTATCATGCCGTATTCTTTTGCTTCTGCGGCTATCATCCAATAATCGCGGTCGCTATCGGCCCATACTTTTTCATAACTCTGTCCGCTGTGGTGAGCGATAATTTCGTACAATTCCTTTTTTAACTTTTGAATTTCTTTGGCAGTAATTTCAATATCACTTGCTTGTCCTTCTGCACCGCCTAAAGGCTGATGAATCATCACGCGTGCATGTTTTAAGGCTGTTCTTTTACCTTTTGCGCCGGCGCACTGGAGCACTGCACCCATACTGGCGGCCATGCCTGTACAAATGGTTGCCACATCTGGTTTTACAATTTGCATGGTGTCGTAAATCCCTAAACCCGCATAAACGCTACCTCCCGGAGAATTTACATAAATTTGAATGTCTTTTTTTGCATCAACGCTCTCCAGAAATAATAGCTGAGCCTGAACAATATTGGCCACCTGATCGTTGATCCCGGTACCAAGAAAAATAATACGATCCATCATCAAACGCGAAAAAACGTCCATTTGCGCAACGTTTAACTGGCGTTCTTCAATAATATAAGGAGTTAAAGAAGAGGTAATGCGTGAAGAGTAACTGTCGTATGTTAAGCTGTTAATGCCCATGTGCTTTGTGGCATATTTTTTAAATTCATTTTGATCAAACATATCTTAAGATTTTAGTTAACCAAATGTACTGCTTGAATTCATTATTTCAAACAACATCCTTCATTTAATTAACTTCAATGATGCTGTTTTAATTATCTTAACTTTTGTTTGTTATTAAGTAAATTGATAATGAACCCGTTAAGAGTTTATATTTTTTAAACTTTGTACAAGGTAAAATGACAAAAGACACCTATTGCATATTAAACGGGCATTTGATAAGCATTTATGAGCCAAGCGTGGCTTTTAACAATCGCGCCTTTCGTTATGGCGACAGTTTGTTTGAAAGTATACGTTTATGCAACAACAAACTTATGTTCCTGCGGGATCATATCTCACGATTAAAATTAGGGATGACGGTCTTACGAATGAATGTTCCGGCGGAATTCAGCCATGATAACATTCAGGAGCTTATTATTCAGTTACTGAAACACAATACACACGCACCCAATGCGCGTATAAGACTCACGGTTTTCAGAAATGAAGGCGGGTATTATACTCCTGAAACAAACGATATTTCTTTTTTAATTGAAAGTGAAGAGTTAACACAGGCATATACCCTTAATCAAAAAGGTTTGTGGGCGGATTTATATTCCGATATTAAAAAACCTATCAATAAATTAGCTAATATAAAAACCGGTAACGCGTTATTATATGTAATGGCAGGCCTTGCCAAACAAAGCATGAAGCTGGATGAATGTTTTTTAATAAATGAAAATGGAACTATTTGCGAAAGCATCAGCTCTAATATTTTTATAGTGAAGAACGGCACCATATATACTGCGCCCCTAACAGAAGGCTGTGTAGCTGGCATCATGCGAAAACAAATCATGAGTATTGCCACACAAAATAAGATCCTTATTTTCGAAAACCAAATTACAGTTAATACAATTATGAATGGCGATGAGGTATTTCTTACCAACAGCATTTCCGGAATTCAGTGGGTGGGCCAGTTCAAGCAGCAGTTTTTTACAAATAAAACAGCACAGTTTTTTACAGATAAATTAAACCAGTTAACACAATAACATGTACGAAGAGATTATAGCGCGTGTGGAAGGCGCCCTGAAAACCCTTGGTATTACTCCTTCAGAAGCAAAAACCGCAGAAGGACAATACAATATTAATAAAGATGAAAAAACAGAAGTGCTGATTGATGTATGGTCAGATAACGAACGCACATTTTTTCAGGTAATGAGCCCGGTTACAAAAGTAAACGACGAAACCCGGATTGAAGTTTTAAAAATGCTGCTGGAAGAAAATCACGGCATGGTGGAAGCCGCTTTTACCCTTATTAACGGGCAGATTTTTGTAAAGGAAACGATAGAGTGTTCGGCTTTTTTTAATCAGGAAAGAGCGCTCTCGGCAATAACCCGCATTGCCTTTTACAGCGAAGCTTATATGAGCAAATGGAATGATGTTTAAGCTTTAAAATAATTCGTTCGGACAGTTTTCTTTGCGAAATTTTGGCTGAATTTGAAAGCCGCGCCGGATCCGACTCTGCGAGCTTGCGTCTCTTCAAGCAGTAACTCCTGTGGTAAATCAATAAAAGTGACTTTATGCAATATGTTTGTCAGACCTCAAAGGATTTGGCGTTAAGAAAACTTGGAAGCATCAAAAGCCTGGCCCGTGCGTGGGATGCAGTTGTCTCTCGCGAAGCGCTTCTGCATCCGGCTTGATATTCCATGTTTTTAGACAAATACTTTGCAGTCTTGATTTTTGGTTCTTTTTATCAAGAAAAAGAACGGCGAAAAAATAACCGAGAATCAACGATATATGAAGCGTCATTGGTACATATATTCTGCGCAAATCAGCGTTATCAGCCAGAAACTTTAAACAATTCTCTAACCTTTTCTGCGGTCTTCGCGCCTCTGCGAGAAAGGATTGAACAGTTTATCCTCTTCTTTCTGCGAGAAATACATCTACGGGAATCGTCCGGAAAAATATCTCCGAAAAGCCCTTTAAGCGGCCTCTGAATATTGGGTAATTTGTTTATTTTTGTAAGAATGGCAAACCCTTTTTCAACCATAAAAAAATCGAAACATTACGTTACAGAACAAATCTGGAACATTCGTATCGATAAAGTAAGCAAACGCCAGGGTTTTATAATTAAACAGCTTCGTATTATTACTCTTGCATTAAAAGGTTTTCGCGACGATAAATGTTTTATCACCGCTACTGCCCTTACATTTTATACTTTGTTTTCAATCGTTCCTATATTGGCCCTCGTATTCGCCATTGCCAAAGGTTTTGGAGTGGATAAGGATCTTCAGGAAGAAATTTTAAACAATAATCAGGAATACCGCGAAGTTTTAAATAATTCGTTCGTGTATGCCAATAAACTTTTATCTACTACTAAAGGCGGTGTTATTGCCGGCTTTGGTGTGGTTTTGTTATTGTGGAGTGTAATGAATCTGCTTATCAACATCGAGAATAGTTTTAATCACATCTGGGAAATTAAACGCGGCAGAACGTGGATACGTAAATTAACCGACTATCTTACCATCATGCTCATTGGTCCGGTGTTTTTAATGATTTCGGGCGGTGTAACAGTGGCCATACAGGCAAAGGTGGGTAATATGCATCTGCTCGGTTTTTTTGGCGTTGTGGCTCTGAAATTTTTAGCTTTTACCATGATCGCTTTTGTATTTACTTTCCTTTATATGGTTTTACCTAACACGAAAGTAAGTGTTAAAGCTGCTTTTTCCGCCGGGCTAGTTGCCATGTTTTTATTTGAACTGTTAGGTTGGGGATATATTAAATTTCAGATCGGAGCCAATCGGCTTAACGCTATTTATGGTGGGTTTGCCGCGCTTCCATTGTTTTTGATCTGGGTGCAGTATTGTTGGTACATTGTATTGTTTGGGGCTGAAATGGCGTACGCCAACCAGAATGTGGATCATTATGAACTGGAAGATAATATCCAGAACTTAAGCATTCGTTATAAAAAGGTAGTGTCGCTTATGATTGCCAATCTTGTAGCGAAAGGATTTTACAATGGTGAGCCGCCGTTACACGCGGTGGAAATAGCGCGGAAGCTGGATCTTCCTGTAAAACTTGCCCGTAATATTATTAACGAATTTGTTGAAACCGGCGTATTTGTAGAGGTAAGAGCGGATGCTGAAAAAGAAATAGTTTATCAGCCAGGTGTTACTGAAAGCAAGTTTGATGTTAAATTTGTTTTTGATGCGATCGATAAAAAAGGCATTAATTCACTGCCAATGGAAGACACGAAAGAACTCATAATAGTAAATAAGTTAATGAGAGAATTGGATGCTACCATGAATTCCGATCTTGGCAATATGATGGTTAAAGATATTGTAAAATAAGGTGGGAAGAATTTTCATAGTTATCCTTTGTATTTTCTGTGGATTCTTATCAGTAAGCGCTCAAAACGATTCTATTAAAACAGAAGGCGTAAAAAATAAAAAAGCGGTTTATGGAAGTGCGCGCAAGGCAAGCATCATGAGTGCCATATTACCGGGCCTTGGACAGATATATAACCGTAAATACTGGAAAGCTCCCGTTATTTACGCAGGTTTAGGAGGACTTGGTTATTTTTTTTACATTAATAATACGCGTTATAACAATTACCGCAACGGACTCTTATACGCTGTTAACAACGGTGATGTGGCAGTGGTGGATGGTCAGGCATATACTACATCCCAACTTCAGACTCAAAAATTATATTACAGGAAGTTCAGAGATTTTGCTGTTATAGGAATGGGTGTTTTATATATACTGAATATTATTGATGCCAACGTTGACGCGCATTTAAAAACATTTGACGTTAGCGACGATCTGAGTCTGCAGATTGATCCCTGGCAGGGAATTTACCGCACCTCCTCCGGTTATGCAACCGCTGCCGGTATTTCACTTAAATTTAATTTTAAATAAAAATATGAACATAGCATTAATAGGGTATGGCAAAATGGGAAAAGAAATTGAGACCATTGCTTTAAAACGGAAACACAAAATTGTTTTGCATGTTGAGAAAGATAATTCGGATCTTGTAACCGAAAAGGATTTAAAAAAAGCTGATGTAGCTATTGAGTTTACAACTCCGGGTACGGTAGTTGATAATTTAACAAGATGCATGGAGGCTGGTTTGCCGGTGGTTGTGGGCACTACAGGTTGGTATGATCATTTTGCGGAAATTGAACATCTGTGTTTACAAAAAAAAGGAGGACTGTTTCATGCTACTAATTATAGCGTAGGAGTAAATTTGTTTTTTAAGGTAAATAAATTTCTCGCAGAATTAATGAATAAATATGAGGAATATGACGTTAACATCGAAGAGATACACCATATCCACAAGCTTGATAAACCAAGCGGAACGGCCATTACACTTGCCTCACAAATAATTGAAAACCTCGACCGTAAAAACAAATGGAGCCTGGAAGAAAAAGGCAAAGATATTCTGAATATTAAAGATATCAGAGAAGGGGAGGTGCCGGGCACACATATTATTAAATATCAGTCGGAGGTAGATAATATCGAAATTATGCACAGAGCTAACAACCGTAAAGGTTTTGCACTTGGTGCCGTTCTTGCCGCCGAATTCCTTAAGGGAAAAGCAGGAATTTATACTATGAGCGACATTATTTAATTATACTAAGCTTAAAAACTCAAAACTAACCAAAACCATCAGTTACCATTGGCTAAAAATATTTGAAAGTGAAAAAGATGTTGAAGACTACGTTCAGCTCGGAACCTTAATTGTTTTTCAACTACGTGGCGAAAAAATTTGCGTTACCAAAACAGCAAAAGGTTTATTTGCTTTTGGCGATAAGTGTCCACATAACGGTGCAAGTTTAAGTCAGGGCTTTTGTACGAAAGAAAATGAAGTGGTATGTCCGCTTCACCGTTATTCTTTTGATCTTGAAACCGGCAAAGCAACTTCCGGCGGTGCCTTTGCAATTAAAACCTATCCTATTGAAATGAGGGACAACGGTGTGTTTGTTGGAATAAAAGCTAAATGGTGGGAAGCATAGAAGTTTAAAGTTCTATGAGTTTAAAGTTAAGTTTTCAACTAAAAAACTAATGACTAAAAACTCGCCGCTTGCTATCGCAACTAAACTAGTGCACCATATCTCTTTTGGTAAATACTCTTACAGGATAAAGCGCTGCGAAAAAACCGATCAGCATTATTAATCCGAAGATCCAGATGAAATCTTTCAGTTGCAATTCAATAGGATAATAAGGGATCACAAACTCATCGCCAAACTTTACCAGATGAAATTTAATTTGCAGCCAGCAAACGCCCAGGCCTAAAATCAATCCAATACTAGCGCCTACACCTGTTATTAAAAAGCCTTCCCTCATAAAAATATTTCTGATCAGCGAAAGATCTGCTCCCATGCTGTATAAAGTTTTTATATCCTTTCGTTTCTCGATGATTAACATAGTTAATGCGCCAATGATATTAAAGGTGGCAATAATAAGAATGAATGCAAGAATAATAAAAGTGGCCAGCTTTTCCGTTTCAAGCGATTTAAACAACACGTCATTTAACTGATATCTGTTTTTTATAATAAAGCCACTTCCTAATAATTTTGTAAGCTCATCCTGCGTATCTTCGAGATTGTTTTCTTCACATGAAATTTCAAGGGCACTAATGCGTTTGGGCTCATCAAACAACTTGCGGGCTGTTTCAATATTTACAAAAGCGAACTGGTAATCAAATTCTTCATTTAAAGAAAAGATACCGCATGGTGTAGCGTAAATCTGGTTGAGGTTATCATCCGGATTAAGACTTTCCGATTTTCCTTTAACCGGACTAAAAATACTCAGCTCATTTACATATTCCCTGATATTAACCTGCAACTGATTCGAAATACCTCTTCCAAGAAGGATGAGGTTTTTACCTGGTTCATCAATCCCATAAACCCCGTCTTCCACGGAGCCGTTGATCTTTGTGATTTTATTAAAATTATTGTCAATTCCTTTTATTGAAACGAGAGCCTGTTTATCAATGTTTTTAATGAGCGCCTTATCCATTAAGGTTCTTGAAACATACTTCACTCCATTTACCTTTTTTATTTTTTCAACAAGGTCGTCGTCGGCTTCAAAATATTTTCCTTTGGAAGTGCTTATTTTAAGATCGGGTTCAAAAACATTATAAAGGTTGGCAACCGTGCCCGTTAACCCGTTCATGGCAGAAAGAATTACTATCAAAGAACCTGTGGTAAGGGCAATGGCAATAATGCTGATCCAGCTAATAATGTTAATGGCGTTGTTGGACTTTTTGGAAATTAAATAACGCTTTGCTATATAAAATGAAAAATCCAGAAATTATTTTTTTAATAGTTCTTCGATCTTCATCGCGTAATCCAGCGAATCATCAATAAAAAATGCAAGCTCAGGCGTAACACGCAGTTGCTTGCCAACAATGTGACCAAGCTTTTTTCTGATAACTGAAACTTGTTCTTCCACCAGTTTAAAAATGGCAGTTTTATCTTTTGTGGCCATTATGCTTAAATATACTTTTGCCGAACCAAGATCTGGACTGATCCTTACAACTGTAACAGTAATAAAAGCGCCGCCAAACATTGTTTTTGCTTCGCTCCTGAATATTTCAGCAAGTTCTTTTTGAATGAGTTTACTTACTTTTTGCTGTCTGAGGCTTTCCATAGCGTAAAGATAGTAAGAATTACAGAATGAAAAGAGGTTTATTTCTTTAGAATATACCCAACTTTTAAGACAAAGATTCCTGTATTTACGAACCCATTTTTTAATATAATATTCGTGTTGGCATTAGGTGGATAAAAGAAATAGAAAATCTCATACTTGTAATTACTCCACCATAAATAACATTCAATACCAAGTTTGAGTCGCTTTATTGTTTTTAAAAACCCAGCGCCAACAAGCAGGGACTCTTGATATATTGTGTAAGAGCTATTTTGATTGTTCATACGGGTGAAATAGCTAAACATAAACCGCGTCTTAGCCTGTAATTCCCACTTGTTTTTAAAAGGTAAAGAAAGGCCTGTTCCTATATAGTAATTTAAATATGGTAACACAGGATAGGTATTTCCTCCCAGCACACCAAATTCAGCGAGAATTTGTTTGTGTCTGTAATATAGATTCAAATCAAATCCGGGATAAATACTGACCCCATTATAATCTGCAAACAAAACAGGATTTATACTTAAACATAATTCATTTGTTCGTATGCTATCTTTTTGAGAAAATGAAAATAAAGCAAAAAGGACCAATAAAATCAGTAGTAGTGTATGTTTCATTTCCTTTCAATTTTAAAGGTTGCAGTTACAGTTGCACTACTGCCACTATAACCTGATCCACCCGAAGAAGTAGAGGTATAGACGCCGGTAATTAGGTTCTTCGAAATAATATCCCCCTTAAACAGAAAGGATCCCGAATAATTACTACCAGGACTGCTGGTTCTGCTTGAACCATTTTTTGTTACATGCGCACCAGTTTTTTCCCAGGGATCACCATCAAACTCCAGAACAGAATTTCCGGAATAAGTTAAGTGAAGAGTACCCGTGGTGAAGTAAGGGTAGGTTCTAGTGGTGGTAGTGTAAGTGGTTGGGTTAGAAGATGTGTTATAATAAGTACTTCTAGAATATTCTTCCCCTTCAACTGTAATCAGATAAGTACCTAGTCCTGGTTTTTTACAACTGAATAAAACAGTAATGCTTGTAAAAATAATAAATATAAAGCTTATACGTTTATTCAAAATCATCTATTCATATAAAAATAAGGTTTTTTAAGTATCTTCGCCTCACCCAATGAAAAAACTTTTTTCAGTATTAAAATACACCAGAAATTACAAAGGGTACACTGCCTTAAACATTTTGTTTAATATTTTTTTCGCGGTATTTTCAGCAGCCACTCTTGCCCTTATAGCCCCTTTCCTGGAGCTTTTATTCAAAACCAATTTGTTTGAGATAGGTGTAATTGTTATGAAAGGCCCGCCTCCTTTTTCCCTTTCATCCGAGTTTTTTAAACGTGCACCCAATTATTACCTTGCTCTTTTAATATTTGGTTATCAAAAATCAGGAGCGCTAATGATTATTTGTGTTCTTGTGTTCGCACTTACCCTGCTTAAAAATGCCTGTCGTTATTTTGCCATGTATTTTGTAGCCCCTATCCGCAACGGCGTTGTGCGCGACCTGCGTAATAGAATGTACAAAAAATCGTTAAACCTACCATTAAGTTATTACAGCGAAGAAAAGAAGGGCGATCTGATGAGCCGGATGACAACTGATGTGCAGGAGATTGAATGGAGTATCATGCAAACCCTCGAAATGATTTTTAGGGAGCCACTAACGGTTATCATCATGTTTACCCTGATGCTTCTAATCAGCGCCAAATTAACTCTATACATCATTTGTTTATTACCAATAGCGGCCCTTATCATCGCGCTCCTAGGTAAAAGTTTAAAAAACGCTTCACGTAAAACAAAAGAAACGCTGGGCGGACTCATCAGTATCATTGAAGAAACATTGGGAAGTTTAAAAGTGATAAAAGCTTTTAATGCTGCCGGGCCAATGTCCAAAAAATTTGAAGAAACAAATCAGACTTTTTATAAACAGTCGGTAAGAGTGTACCGTAAAACAGATCTCGCTTCCCCCTTAACAGAAACTATTGTTACCGGTATTTTAATGCTTATTCTTTTTATTGGTGGTAAAATGGTATTTGATAATGAACTCACAGCGGCCTTGTTTATTACTTATTTTGGTCTTGCTTCTCAACTCATTCCGCCCATTAAACAAATTACAACTTCCTATAATAATATTCAGAAGGGTATTGCGAGTGAGGAACGGATAGATAAAATTTTATTGGCGGATGATTTGATTCATGATAAAGCCGATGCCATAGAATTAAAAGGTTTTAATACTTCGGTTGAATACAAGAACGTGTCTTTTGCCTATCATAAAGGTGATGAACGATATGTTTTAAAAGATATTAATCTGGTTGTTGAAAAAGGTAAAATGATAGCGCTTGTAGGGCAGAGTGGGAGCGGTAAAACAACACTGGCCGATATGTTGCCAAGGTTTTACGATTGCGATAAAGGTGAACTATTGGTGGATGGAAAAAACATTAAAGATCTGAGTTCAGAGTCGTTGCGTAAACACATTGGTGTTGTAACTCAGGAAAGCACTTTGTTTAACGACAGTATTGCAAATAATATTTCTTTTGGTTTAACGAGCAAAACCGAGGAAGAAATAATTTCCGCCGCTAAAATAGCCAATGCCCATGAATTTATTTCTGCTTTTCCAAACGGGTATCAAACAAACATTGGTGACCGTGGAAGCAAATTAAGCGGTGGTCAAAAACAGCGGTTAAGCATTGCCCGCGCGGTTTTAAGAAACCCCGAAATATTAATTCTTGATGAAGCAACTTCCGCTTTGGATACAGAAAGTGAAAAACTGGTTCAGGATGCTTTAACAAGTTTAATGAAGAACCGCACCAGCATTGTGATTGCACATCGCCTGTCTACCATTATGAATGCGGATGAAATTATTGTGATGAGCAAAGGCGAAATTATTGAAAGAGGAAGTCACTCTCAGTTAATTGCCCTTAATGGAAATTACAAGCGCTTATGCGATCTGCAGAGTTTTAAGTAACATTCTGCCGCAATATTCCCCAGGCGGCCTGTGGCATGGCTTTTTCATTCTTTTTATATCAATTCACAGCTATGAAAAACGAGAAAACTGGTCCCAAAAAAAAGAAAGACGATTATTTGCCGGGATATAAACATTATCCTTCCAATGAAGATATATACAGCAGAAATAAAGAAGAAAAAGATCTTGATCCCGAAGATCCTGCTAAATTAAAACCTGATAATCTTGATCCAGATGCCATGAACGTAAAAGATTTTAAACAGTCTATTTCGGGTGACGATCTCGATATTCCGGGTAACGAAGAAGATGAAGAAGCGATGGGTGACGGAAAAGAAGATGAGGAAAATAATTTCTATAGTCTGGGCGGTGATAATCATGAAAACCTTGAAGAAGATCAGGGAAAATAGGCGGAACGATGTTTCAGTTTGAAGTTATCGAGAACCGGGGTGAACGGTTGGTAAAAGCGTTATCTGCTATTGAAGCGGGGCGCGAACTGTGTACGTTTAGTGGCAAGCCCGTTTATTTTGAGGAAACTTTAAAGCTGGGCACCAAAGAAAGTTTTGCTTTTCAGGTGTCGCATGAACTTTACATTTACCTTGATGAGCCTTACCGTTACTTCAACCATTCCTGTGATCCTAATTGCGGAGTCACCCCCGAATTAAAACTCGTAACACTCAAGCCAATTCAAAAGAATGAAGAGCTCAGATGGGATTATTCCACCAGCATGCTGGAGCACCACTGGACCATGAAGTGCAAATGCAGGAAGGAAAATTGCAGAAAAGTGGTAGGTGATTTTATTACGCTTCCAAAAAAGCAGCAACAATATTATTTGGAAAACAATGTGGTGCAGAAGTTTATTGTAAACATGGTTAAGAAGCGTTATTGATGCACCAGGCCACAATACTTATTTTGCGAAAAGGGCTGCTTCTAATCTTTGCGTATTAGAAAGTTTTTAAAGAAAGAAGCAATTAACCATGAGGTATGAATAACTCTTACATCGGATTAAAGCTGGAACTTTTATAAGTAGTAACTTCAAAACAATGAACGGAGAGTTATTTGTAGTTCCCACCCCCATCGGTAACCTTGAAGATATTACTTTAAGGGCAATTAACACTTTAAAGGCTGTTGATCTTGTTCTGGCCGAAGATACACGTACCAGTTCGTTTTTGCTTAAGCACCTTCAAATAGAAAAGCCGCTTCGTTCTTATCATATGCACAACGAGCACAAAGTGGTTGAAGAAATTGTGGGTAACATTTCTGCAGGTAAAAACGTAGCACTAATTTCCGATGCCGGTACTCCCGGTATTTCTGACCCCGGGTTTTTATTGGTCCGTCAATGCCTTACTAACGGTTTGAAGGTAACTACTTTGCCCGGAGCTACGGCCTTTGTGCCCGCCCTTGTTAACAGCGGGTTTCCATGTAATGAATTTAGTTTTTACGGTTTTCTTCCACAAAAAAAAGGCAGGCAAACAAAGCTTAAAATGCTGGCTCTTGAACAAAAAACTTTTATTTTATACGAATCACCTTTCCGGCTTTTAAAATTATTGCAGGAATTGAAAGATTATGTGGGTGAGCGGCGCGCCTCTGTATCCCGTGAATTAAGCAAAATGTTTGAAGAAAATAAACAGGGAACTTTCACCGAGCTCATCGCGCACTTTTCTGCCAAAACAATAAAAGGCGAGATAGTGGTAGTGGTAGAAGCCAATTCATCAAAAGAAAATAAAAACGATGAGTAAAAAATTTCATGACATAGGGGCGCCTCCGGGTACAATGTATTATAACGGTCAGGAAACCGATACCCAGGTAAAAATAACACTGATTGAGTTTAACGAATTTGAAATTATAGAAGAGGTTTTTTATGATCTGAACGAATGTTTATCGCATGTAAAACCTAACATGGTGAAGTGGATAAATGTAGAGGGTGTACACGATACGGCACTTATTGAAAAAATAGGAAAGTTTTACGGATTACATCCTCTTACCATGGAAGATGTGGTGCATATTGATCAGCGTCCTAAATTTGAAGATTATGATAATTACGTATTAACGATCATGAAAATGATCACCTATGATACAGCGGTGCAGGCCGAACAATTGTCGCTGGTACTGCTAGAAGGTACTGTTATATCTTTCCAGGAGCCTGCAGGGGGCGATGCCTTCGATATCATCAGAAACAGATTAAGGCAAAATAAAGGAAGAGTTCGAAAATTAAAAGCAGATTATTTATTTTACGCTTTGATGGACGCGGTGGTAGATTGGTATTTTAATGCAATTGAAAAAATTGGCGATAAACTTGAAGTAATTGAGGAACGCATAATTGCCGATCCTACAAAAGAATCTCTGGTAAGTTTGTATAATTTAAAAAGAGAAGTGATCTATTTACGCAAACAGGTTTGGCCGTTGAGAGACATGATCAATAACCTTATCAGAACGGAGAATAATTTAATAACAGATAATACGCAGATTTTTCTTAGGGATCTCCAGGATCATACCGCACGTATAATTGATACGGTGGAAACTTACAGAGATCTTTTAGGTGGCATTATGGACATTCACATTAGTACCAATGCCAATAAAATGAATGAAGTGATGAAAGTGCTAACTATCATGTCAACCATTTTTATACCTGTAACCTTTATTGCGGGGGTGTATGGGATGAATTTTGATAATATGCCTGAACTACGAACGCAGAATGGCTACTATATAACCTGGGCGGTTATGCTTATCATTATCGGGGGCTTAATCTATTATTTTAAGAAAAGAAAATGGTTATAGTAAAAAATAAAAAAAGCAGAAGTAATTAAATTACTTCTACTGCGTCAGGATATTTCGCCTTCCAGTTTTTTAAACTTTCTTTATTTCTTACAGTAATAACTGTTCTTCTATCTATGCGCAGTTTCACAAGGTAAGTACTACCTTTGATCTCCGCTTTTTTTGGGGCTGCTTTAGCTTTCATGTTTTAAATTCTTTAATGAATTTCTTCACTATATATATACTGCAAATTAGCAAAATAGGTTGTACTACTAAAGTTAATAATTGCCAATTGGATCTGTAATTTTGTACTCCTAAAAGCAGAAAAAACGCCCGTTTGAGGCGTTTTTTCCACGTAAACTTTATGTTGGTAAAATGTTATTTAACCTGCTTTATTACTGCAGCAAAAGCTTCAGGATGATTCATTGCAAGGTCAGCTAATACTTTACGGTTTAATTGTAAACCTTTGGCATTTAATTTGCCCATGAATTCAGAATAACTCATGTCGTGCTCGCGAACACCTGCGTTAATACGCTGAATCCACAATCCACGCATCGTGCGCTTTTTGTTTTTCCTGTCGCGGTAGGCGTAAGTTAAACCTTTTTCTAATGTGTTTTTCGCAATGGTCCATACATTACCTCTTGCTCCCCAATAACCTTTTGTAAGGTTC
>JAOQAF010000157.1 GCA_025963735.1 Bacteroidota bacterium | reverse complement strand
CAGTGAAGCGGCTGAAATGCTTACAAATTTAGGAGTTGCACCTGCCTCTCATGGTAAATTGGTGAAAGAACTTTCGGGTAAAGAAAAAGTTAAAACATTACTGGCCCAGGCTTTATTCGGTAATCCTGATATTTTAATGCTCGATGAGCCTACGAATGATCTGGATGTTGAAACGATTACCTGGCTCGAAAACTTCTTAGCTGATTTTACAAATACGGTTATTGTTATCAGTCACGATCGTCACTTTTTAGACGCGGTTTGTACAAATATCTGTGACATTGATTATGGAAAATTAAGCACCTATACAGGTAATTACAGCTTTTGGTATCACATGAGCCAGTTACAGTTAAAGCAGCGCAGCGATCAAAATAAAAAGATTGAAGATAAGCGTGCGGAACTACAGGAGTTTGTGCGACGCTTTAGCGCTAACGCAAGTAAAAGCAGTCAGGCAACCAGCCGTAAAAAATTGTTGGAAAAACTTACTGTAGATGAAATTCCGGCAAGTACACGTAAATATCCCGGTATCATTTTTAAGCAGGAACGCGAAGCCGGCGATCAGATCTTACTGGTAGAAAATCTTACCAAAAAAGATAGAGATGGTAACATCATTTTTAAGGATGTAAACATTAATGTAAACAAAGGAGATAAGATTGCTTTCATCAGCCGTAACCAATTGGCAGTATCTTCATTATTCAATGTTTTAGCGGATGAAGAAAAACAGGATGGTGGAAAATATACATTTGGAACTACCATTTATAAAGCGCATTTACCAAATGAGAACGCTCATTTTTTTCAGAGCGACCTTAATCTGATAGACTGGTTGCGCCAGTTCAGTAAAGATAAAGATGAAACATATATCCGTGGATTTTTAGGGAAGATGTTGTTTAGCGGAGAAGAGGTTTTAAAAAAGTGCAGTGTTTTAAGCGGTGGAGAAAAAGTGCGTTGCATGACAAGCCGCATGATGTTGCTTAATCCGAATTTACTGATACTTGACGAGCCAACTAATCACCTCGATCTTGAAAGCATTATAGCCTATAACGATGCGTTGAAAGATTATACGGGTGTTGTTATGTTTACCAGCCATGATCACGAACTCGTGCAAACCGTAGCAAACCGGATTATCGAAATAGGGCCGAAGGGCTTTATAGATAAAACGTGTACTTATGATGAGTATCTTGGTAATGTTAATCTTAAGGAGCAAAGAAAAAAACTTTATAACTAAGTATTGAAATTCATACCTCATATATTTATAATATGGATAGTATGTTCATTGGGTTTAACTTTAAACGCCCAGGAACCCCATGTGATTAAAGTAAAAAAGGAACAGAATCTTGAAAAAGTTTATTTTGATAATACCGAACTTAAATTAATTCCTATTGACCGTTTTGGTAATCCAAGGGATAACAGGATCGTTACTTATAAATTTTGGATCAAGGGGAAGGATAAAAACTTTCAGGGTTCTGCCAATAAGCTCGCCCCTGAAATGGTGCAGGCGCTTAATAAATTAAAAAAGGCAACTAAAATATATTTTACAGAAATACAAGTGGAAGATGAAAACGGACATCTTATAAAGCTGCCTGATGTTTATGAAACATGGTTTCCTGATTGTAAAAACTGCGGCAAGCCCGGCGGGAAAAAGTAGTACTCTTAATCCGAAAATTTTTCAATCCACTTTAATGCTTCTTCTTTCGGTGCAAAAATTGAGTACCGGCATATACTTTCATTAAAAACATTTACCATTCACCAACGTTATCTTAAATTTGTCGGCCATTTTTGAATCCCTGTTATTTACTCAATTATTTTTTCCGTTAAAAGTTCCTGAAGATATTTTTTCTTGCCTTTATAATTGGCTATAATAAATGCATCCTGCAATACTTTTGCATTTTTCATTTTATTAAGTAAAACTTCAGCTTCATTGTACGTTACAAAATTACCCATAACAAAGCGGGTAATGTAATCGTTACCTGTTGACCGGATTATTTTAGGAAATCCAAGCACGTTATTATAATTAAAATTCTCAAATATCTTATAAGCGGCTATCTGAACTTTATAGTAAAGACTGTCTTTTTGAACATCACCATATTTTGCTTTAAAAGCGTCCTTATCAAATCCCGCATCTTTTTTTATTTCCGTTTCATTTATTGATTTGGTAAGCTCGGCCAGCTTTTTATCATAATCGGCGGAAGTAAAGTCGGCAAATACATTCAACACCATAAATGAATCTATGCCCACCGTATTCAGTTCGATAACCTGTTGTGGAAACTTGTCCACCTTTACAACCAGTTCGTATTTATCCCCAGCGGGTAGGTTGGTTAAAAATGTTCCGCTTACTTTATTCGAATTTATTTCTGCGCTGAATTTTTTATTTTTAAAAAGCGAATTAATCTCAATATGAGCGGCTACCGGTTTGCCGTCTATACTCACAAACCCGTCCACTTCCAGTAATTCTACCGGTAAGCCCGGGATGCCTGGTTCAATTTTATAAATATCCTGCTCTCCTTTGCCTCCCTGCTTGTAGGAAGAGTAATAACCAACCTTACCATCAGCCCTTACAATAAAAAATTTATCATCGTTCTTTGTGTTTATCGGAGCGCCTAAGTTGTATGCCGATTGCCACTGTTCGGCTTTCAGATCACTCCTGAAAATATCGTAACCGCCTAAGCTGTTTTCATTATTTGAGGAGAAGAAAAGAATTTTACCGTCGGTTGTAACAAATGGCGCATCCTCATCATACTTAGTATTGATAACAGGGCCGAGATTTTTTATATTGCCCCACACATTATTTTTTAATTTTTCTGCGGTGTACAGGTCCTTACCTCCGTACCCACCTTTTCTTTCACTTGCAAAAATAATCCTGTCATGGTTCGGAATAAAACAGGCGCTGCCTTCCCATTCCGGGCTGTTTAATCCCGCCTGATAAACCGGCTTGCTGTACGTTGTATTTATTAACGTGCTTAAATACAAATCTCCCTTGCCGTTACCCATGTTGCGGTAAATAAATAATTGTGTGCCATCTGAATTTAAACAAACCGCCGCGTCGTGCAAAGTGGTATTAAGGTTATCAATCTGAACAGGCTCAGACCAAATCGTATCATTTATTTTTTTTGAAATGAAAATGTCTTCATAAAATAGAGAAATGTTTTCGTTGCTCTCTGGTTGTTTGCGTTTTTTTAAAGCCTGTTTGCCTCCTTTGGATTTAGGTCCTCGATAGGTAAAAATCATTACCGATTCATTGGATGTTATCAGCGGACAATACTCCGAAGCATTTGAGTTTATTGGTTTACCTATGTTGCGGATTTTTACGGTATTTTGTTTTGTGTTAAACTCTTTAATTTTTTTACACCGGTTAAGCCGGTATTTTATTTCGTTTATTAACGAAACTGACTTTAACGTATTTTTTTCTTCAAGTATTAAGGCAGTTCTGTAACTTTCAATAGCCTGGTCAATGCTGTCGTTTTTTTCAAGTGCATAAGCAAGGTTAAAAAAATAACCTTCAATTTCATTTGCTTTGGGTTTGGCTCTGTTAATGTATTGTAGCGCCTTGTTTAAATTATTTGCATCGTATGAATAACAAATGCCTGTCAGGTAATTCAGTTCAATAAGCTTTGGATTTCTTGCTATGAGTTTTTCAAATACCGGTATCGCTTCCAGATATAATTCCTGCTCAAATTTTATTTTTCCTTTATTAAAATTTACAAGATCGCTGTCTTTAAGACTTAAGGTTAGTTTCTCAAAAAACACAGGACTAACCTGCGCACGGCTAATTGGAATTAACGCGCAAAGTAAAATGAATACAATTATGATTGTTTTTTGCGGCAATTTGTTTACAGATAACTAATATAAGAATATTATGAACGGACACCTTTTTAATTTATGAAGAAACTACCTTCAGCATTTGCTTTACCGTTTTCGCTTTTAACTTTGCTTTTAGAATATCGTCATCAACAATAGTTGTATGTCCCATTTTCCGGAAAGGTTTGGTGTGCGTTTTACCGTACAGGTGAATGTATACACCGCTAAACTTCATTACATCATCCAGTCCCTGATAAACGGCAACGCCTTCATGCCCGAAATCGCCTAAAAGATTTACCATTACAGATGCTTTAATTAAAGAGGTGTCGCCCAAAGGAAGGTTTAAAATAGCGCGCCACAATTGTTCAAATTGCGAAGTGATATTACCTTCTATGGTTTGGTGACCACTGTTATGTGGCCGCGGCGCAATTTCATTTACCAACACTTTTCCGTCTTTTGTCAGGAAAAGTTCAACAGCCAGAAGGCCCACAATACCCAGCTTTTCCGCAACACGCATTGCGAGTTCGGTGGCCTCTTTCTCAACTTTCTTTTTAATATTTGCAGGTGAAAATAAAAATTCAACAAGGTTAGCCTCCGTATTAAACTCACATTCAACCACCGGAAAACATTTTATTTCACCGTCCTCATTACGTGCAACAAGTACCGAAAGTTCTTTGTCAAAGTCAACCAGCCTTTCCAATACCGATGGCCGGTCAAAAGCCTTTTCCAGATGATGCGGATTTACCAGCTTAACAACTCCTTTGCCATCGTAGCCGCCTTTCCTGAGTTTCTGAAAAAACGGAAAGTAGTTGGCGTATTTGGTTATTTGTTCTTTGTTTTCTACAACAAAAAAATCAGGACTTGCAATATCGTTTCTCTGATAAAACATTTTTTGCAAACCTTTATCCTGAATCATTTCTATAATATGAGGTTGAGGATAAACTTTTACGCCTTCTTTTTCAAGAGCTTTTAAAGCGTCGGTATTTACATTTTCAATTTCAATGGTAATAAGATCCTTATCCTTTCCGAATTCATAAACCGTTTCAAAATCATTTAAACTTCCGCAGGTAAATTTTTTAACCAGATATTTACAAGGCGCGTTTTTATCAGGATCAAGAACCGAAACATTTAAATTAAGGTTGATTGCTTGTTGCAATAACATTCGGCCTAACTGACCCCCGCCTAAAATGCCGATGTTTAACTTTTGTACTGAACCTTTCATTTCTTAGTTTGTGGTGGTAAAATTAATTAAAGTAAAATTGATACCTTTAAATAATTTATGAGACTTATGAAATTTTTAAGAACTGTTTTTCTTGCCTTCCTTATCCCGGTTAGCGGTTGGGCTCAGTTTAATTGTGGTAACACATTTGCCCAGGAGCGTCTTTTTGAGCAGGATCCCTCAGCCCGCGAAAGATTTATAAATGTTACGCAGCCTGTCACCGATCCTTTAAAGGATGGTGAAAGAGAAACACTAAGTAATACATCTTTCACCATTCCGGTAGTGTTTCACATATTGCATATTGGCGGGAATGAGAATATAAGTGATGTTCAGGTGGCCAGTGAAATTGCGATCTTAAACAGAGATTTCCAGAAGAAAAATGCCGATACCGCAAATATTGTTAGCCAGTTTAAAAATTTGGCTGCCAATTGCAATATTCAATTCTCACTTGCTACACTAGATCCAAATGGTAATTGTACCAATGGTATTACAAGGCACTACACCACAAAAACTGACTGGACAGTTGATATGAATAATTATACTTATACATGGCCTCCTTCTAAATACCTGAATGTGTATGTGGTTAAAACTATGCAGAATGGGGCGGCAGGCTATGCTTACCTTCCGGGCACCGCGCCCGCTGTAATGGATGCCATAGTGATTTTACACAATTACGTTGGCAGTATAGGTACCGGCAATGGTTATACTTCCAGAGCATTAACACATGAAGTAGGGCATTGGTTTAATTTACAGCACACATGGGGAAGCACAAATAATCCCGGTGTAAGCTGTGGTGACGATGGAGTAAGTGACACCCCGGTTACCAAAGGTCATAGTCAGTGTAATTTGCAAAATGCCGTTGATTGTACACCGGGGGTGGTGGAAAACATTCAAAATTATATGGAATATGCCTACTGCTCAAACATGTATACACAAGGTCAAAAAACCCGAATGCATAACTGCCTTAACAGTGCTACAAATGCACGCAACAATCTTTCAACTAACGGTAACCTTGTTGCTACCGGCGTACTCACTCCGGCTTCAGGCTGCGCACCTGTGCCGGAGTTTATTACTTCAACCACTATAACCTGTGTTGGCAATGCCGTTCAAATGACTGATTACAGTTATAACGGGACTGTTACAGGCTGGAAGTGGAGTTCATCTTTAGCTTCGAATACTTCAACAGTTCAGAATGGTTCGTTCACTTTCACTAATTCAGGAATTGCTTCTGTTAAATTGGTAGCCGGAAATTCTTTCGGAAGTGATTCATTAACCAAACAAATAATAACAGTGTTGGCTGGAATAAACACCGGAAGTATAAATGTTGTTCAGGGTTTTGAATCGGGAACTTTTCCTGATAATCTGTGGATAGCAAGTTCCCCACAGTATGGAAGTCCTTTTCTTACAAATTCGGTAACAGCCTTTACAGGAAGTAACTGTGTTTGGGTGAATAACTATTTTGATAATCCTAACGGTGCGGTTTCTTTTTATTCTCCCGCCTTTAATCTCCAAACTTCTTCCTCCATTCAACTAAAATTTTCTTATGCCTACGCTCAGCAAAGTGCTGCCAATAACGATCAGTTAAAAGTATGGGTGAGTACCAATTGCGGATCTTCATGGTCTTCTGTTTTTTCCTCAGCGGGTTCGGCTTTAACTACTACCGGAATTTTAACAACGGGACCTTTTTCGCCAACCACATCTGCTGACTGGAGAACTGTGTCAGTTAACTTGTCTTCTTTTTCAGGAAATTCGAAAGTGTATGTTAAGTTTGAATTTACACCTGATGCAAATGGTGCAGGAAATAATATTTTTATGGATGATATCAATTTGGAAAATACTATTTCAGGCTTAAAAAACATCGATAATACACTGAACGGAATAGTGGTGTTTCCTAATCCATTTTCAGGCAGTGTTCATATAACTAATGAAGATGGCGTTGTAATAAATTCGGTGAAGTTTTATGATGTGAGCATGCGGGAATTAAAACACTTTCCGGATAATTTATTAAATAACCGTAACATACTATTAAATGGGCTCGAAGAATTTAAAGCAGGTATATATTTTATTGAAATAAAAACACCGGGTGCCACAAAGACTCTTAAACTTATTAAATTATAGGGTCTCGGCCGGTCAGCATGCGTGAAACTAATTAGTACTTTTGATTATGAATTTTTTAAAGAGATTAAGATTTTATGGTTTCGGTTTCGGACTGGGTTTATTGATTGTTTACGCTATGTTTGGTACGCGTTCATGCGTTACTCCTAATGAGCAAAAGATGCAGGAATTGGTTTTTCAGCACTTTACACTTTCTGATAAAGCGCAGTGTAAATTAAAATGCTTAAGAAAAAATGAACAATTATTAAAAATAGAACTCCGGCATTTTGAAGTTAATTATGATGCAAGCAGTGTAAGAAAAGAACCTTGCGGCGAGTATTTTATACAGGCGAAAAAAGATTTTGCGAGCCGTTATAATTATAATCTTGTTATGTATGATTGTGATACCATAACGCGGATTGACGATATTAACATAATTACCTCGGATACCTGCACGTGTCAATAGCTCCATTATATACACACGAGTATTTTATGAAAGAGGCGCTGAAGGAAGCTCAGAAAGCCAATGAAGTGGATGAAGTTCCGGTTGGGGCCATAATAGTAGCCGATAATAAAATTATTGCCAGAGCTCATAATTTAACCGAACGTTTAACCGACGTTACAGCCCATGCCGAAATGCAGGCCATTACTTCGGCTGCCAATTTTATAGGAGGAAAATACCTTATGGATTGTGTGTTGTATGTTACTTTAGAGCCATGCGTGATGTGTGCCGGTGCACTTTGCTGGAGCCAGATCGGAAAAATAGTATATGGCGCTTCCGATCCTAAAAAAGGTTTTTCACTTCTTTCCGAAAACATATTACATCCAAAAACACAAGTACTTAAAGGCATTCTGGCCGGAGAATGTGAAGCAATAGTTAAGGACTTTTTCATGAAAAAGCGGAAATAATTGTATTTGGCACTATTTTTGGATATCTTTGAATATCAAAAAATAATCTCATGAAAATCATTAAAAGTCTGATAGTTGCCGGTATGTTAGTTACTGCCGGAGCCAATGCCTCTGAAACTGCGGTTGCTGAAATAATTTTCAGCGAAACACCCGCAAAAACAGTTTGCATAAAACATCCTGAAGCTGCAGATGCAAATAAGTATTTTTCAACCTCAACGGTTGTTATGTTTGAAGTTTATAAAGCTGGTACTCATGGCGAAGTAGCTAAAATGATAAAGTCCCTGAAATCTGATTCTAATGTTCAAAGTGTTAGCGAAGGTGCTTTAACAGGAGATTACCAGGCAATAACTTTAACATTAAAGTCAGCTAAAGATAAATCGTGGTTTATATCAGAATTCAAAAAAGCGGGCTTATCTCATATTAAAATAAATAATAACCCAATTGTTGAGATTGAAAAATTATAATAGTTAACTGGCAATCAATAGAATAAAGGTCTGAATTTTTTCAGGCCTTTTTTTTACCCAACCCTTTCCCTGTTTTGTTCGTATTGATAATAGAAAGGTATCATAGCCTTGATCTGTTTTGTTTTGTTCAATAAATCCCTTCTGTTAGTGTGTGACGGAGGGGATTTTTCTTTTTAAAAGAAAAAATTCATACTTTTAAGTCGCTATGAGATCCCGGCAAATACTTTCTTCAGTTTTATTGCTCGTATTTTGCATTGTAATATTCAACTACCTCTTCTTTATTGTTTTTGTAAAAGTTCAAAAAGCAGATTTCAGAAAAGAGCTCTTAAATTCTTCGTCCTTATCAGTTGAAAAATTGCAGATTAATAAAACGGATAAAATAGCAGAAATAGAATACGATCAAAATACAGATGAAGTTATTTTAAATGGCAGGTATTTTGAAATTCTCAGGGTTGAAAAAAAAGACAACAACATAGTATTGTATGTTATAAAGGATGAAAAAGAAAATAAACTGTTTGATTCTTTTTTTTCTTCCCAAAGTAAAAGTCATGACCTTCTTTTTAACATCGTTAAATTATTCCTGAGCCTGCATATTTCAGAAGCTGCAGTGCAATCACCAAATAGTTCATGTTCGTTTTTTAAAAACGAGAATCCGGCCTATTCTAAGGTCTGGCGCGATTGTATGTTCTCACTTAAAAGAATCAAACCTCCTCAGGTATCTTAAGTTTCCGGCAGCATGAATTTCGCTGCGCGTCATTGCCAATCATTTTAAAAATGTTGCAGTAAACAGCTGTGCGTTCAATTTATTTATTTTATTAAACACAAAACAATATGAAAACTTTAAAAAAGACCTTATTAGCACTTGTACTTCTTAGCTTTATTTTTACCGGTTGTAACAAATATCAGGATGGACCAAAATTTAGTTTATTAACCAAAAAGGCGCGTTTAACGGGCGACTGGAAAATTGATAAAGTAACTTTTAACGGAGATGATGTTACCGGCGCCTATAATACACTCCTTGGTGCCAATTATCAGTTAGACATTGAAAAAGACGGTACATACAAAACTACAGGTAACTTTCCTGACAGCGGTACCTGGAAATTTGGTGAAGATAAGGATGATGTTTATTTTACATCCAACACTGCCGGATCCACTGAAGATGCTGAAAGAATTTTAAGATTAAAAAGCAAGGAATTGTGGTTGCGTCATACCGGGTCAAATGGAGATGTAACAATTATTCATTACGTTCCTTCCTAAGTATTCTATTCCATATTTGAATAGATAATAAAAATGCGACTTATTTTATTTGGGTTGTTATTTGTTATTTGTACTACCGGCTTTACCCAGATTTCTTTAAAAGGAAAGGTAAAGTCGGATAGTATGGAATTGTATTTGCCGGATGTTTCAGTTGCTATTCCTGAAATGAATCTGATAACCCGTACCGACAGTAACGGAGCATTCAGGTTCAATGAATTGCCGGATGGGCTATTTACAATAGTATTCAAATTACCCGGCTATAAAACTCAGATTAATACCCTGACTATTTCCGATTCAACTGACATTGGTACCATAACTTTAAAGCCCGGCTTCATTCAGATAAATGAAGTGGTTATTTATGGATCAAACAATTCTGATATAACAAAAACTGCCAACAACATTACCCAGTTAACCTCAAATGAAATGAGGAGCAGCGGGGCTATGAACCTGAGCGATGGGATCGCGAAAATGCCCGGCGTTAGCCAGTTGTCTACAGGTTCAGGAATATCCAAGCCTGTTATCAGAGGATTATACGGTAACCGCATTCAAACGGTTTTATATGGCCTTCGTTTTGATAACCAGCAATGGCAGGATGAACACGGACTTGGTTTATCTGATGTTGGAATTGACAGGGTGGAAATTATTAAAGGACCGGCTGCCTTGTTATACGGTTCGGAAGCAATGGGAGGGGTTATAAATATTATTGAAGAAAAAAGCGCGCCCATTAATAAAATAAATGCTGATTTTTCAACAAGGGTTTTCTCCAACACATACGGACTTGCCACCGATGCCGGAGTTAAAGGGGCCACGGAAAAGTTTAACTGGCGTTTACGCGCCGGAATGGATTCGCATGCGGATTATTCCGATGGCACTGATAAAAGGATTCTTAACTCACGCTTTGGCGGATATTATGGCAAAGCAGGCTGCGGGTTTAACCGCAAACATTGGATCAACCAAACCAATTATATTTACACGCAAAGTAATTTTGGCTTTATAATGGATCCTGTACAGCTTCACGATCCGCCCGATGACAGGCTTACCCGTACTTTTGGCCGTCCGCATCATACGGTTAATTTAAATATTATATCAACCCAAAACACTTTTTTTCTTTCTGATTCCAAACTCAAATTAAATGCCGGATGGCAAAACAATAACCGGCAAGAGCAGGAGGGTGGCAATAAAGTAAGTTTAAATATGATACTTAATTCTTACCTGGGTAATCTTACCTGGATAAAAGCACTTGGCAAACATGAGTTAAGCATGGGGTCGCAGGGTTATTTTCAAACCAATAAAAATGTAGGTTCACGAACTATTATTCCCGACGCTTCACTTACCGAAAGTTCAGTGTTTAGTTATCTAAAACTGAATTTTAAAGAGCTCGTGTTTGAAGGAGGCTTGCGGTTTGATTACCGGAGCATTCAAACCTTTGCTACAGGGAGTATTAATACTGATCCCTTTAGTCCCGGTTATAAAATCAAGCCTTTTAATAAAAATTATTCTTCCTTTAACGGATCATCCGGTGTAAGCTGGTTTGGTAAATACCTGAATTTTAAATCCAATTTTTCAACCGGTTACCGGGCTGCTAACCTTGCCGAACTTTCTTCTAACGGTTTGCACGA
>JAOQAF010000150.1 GCA_025963735.1 Bacteroidota bacterium | reverse complement strand
TAAACAACTAACGGTGTTTGTGCTGGAAGAATTTAAAAACGCCGAAAGCGAATTTTTATTTTATACGGATAATTCGGTTTCAGAACTTATTTCAAGAGGAACTGAAATCCACGACAATGTGATTCCGGCATCTAATTCGCAAATGGCAATTAACCTGTTTTACCTTGGGAATTATTTTTCAGACGATTTTTACATTTCAAAAGCCGCAAGAATGTTAAATCTTGTAAGTGACGAAATTGCACATTATGGCTCTGGCTATAGTAATTGGGGCTGCCTTGCACTCCACCTTTGCTATCCCTTCAGGGAAATTGCAATTGTTGGTAACAATGTTAATGAAAAACTGATGGAACTTCACAAACATAGCTTTACAAATACGATTTTAGCAGTAAGCGAAGGTAAAAGTGAATTACCACTAACGAAAGACAGGTTTGTGAACAATGAAACCCGGATTTACATATGTGAAAATAAAAACTGTAAACTGCCCGTAAAAACAATTAACGAAGCTATTGACCTACTTTGAAAAAATTCTGCCCCATATTATTTTTTAGTGTAATTACTTTTTATTGCACCGGCCAAATTCTCCTGGCAACGCCCGAAACAGCTTTTGAGCTGCAACATAACTTCAATTCAAATTTAATTAAAAAGAAAAATATAAAAAAAATCACGTTCGAAATTCTCGATAAAAAAGATTTTGAAATACCGGTGGATAAAAATCTTGCCGAAACATACGAGTTTAATGATTCAGGAAAATTATCGCGCTTTTATTATACAACGATTGCCAAAACCATTGAAAAACAAACTACCGTTACCGTTAACGCGGGACGCAGACGCGGTCGCATAACACATACACAAACTCATAACGAATATGTTTACGATACAGTAAGCACCTCTTTCTTTTACGCCAATAATAATCTTATTCTTAAACGATACCATGATGGAGCCATGTTTTATGAAAGCCGTTACTACAGATACGATTCGCTGAGCAACCTCACCAAGGAAATGAGGTTCAGGGAAACAAACAACAGCAAAGATAAATCGGTGTTTATTTTAGGAGGCCAGCTCTTGTTGAGCGAAGACAGTTTTCAATATAAAAAATATTCTAACGGTCAGCTTCAGTGTATACTTCTAAACAATGAAAACAGGCCTTATAAGGAACAAACCATTAATTTTGACAGCCTTCAGCGGAAAACATCTGTTACCGAACATTACACAGCCGCAGCCTGGATCATGCAGGAAATGAAATTTGCTTACTCGGCTAAACGTCTAACAATGGCCCAATTTAAAGGGAACGCGAATAATGAAGTCGCGCTTAAGATCACCTACGAGTACGACAAAAACAATGAACTGTTAACTGAAAAACATTACAAAAACGACGTTCTTATAAAAGAGTTAAGCTATATCACAGACGCGGTGAATAATCTGTTAAACTCACTTGTTATACGCGATCATATAAACAAAACCATGCGTATTATTAAACTGCGTTACGACTTTGGATCGGTAAGCAAACTGCAACAAAATTAATTATTTTTTATTCATTACCGGTACCATTATCCGGGTGAGCCATTTCTCATGGTCTTTTACTTTTATAGGATTGGTGATGTAAAACTCACGCATGGGTCCTGATTGTATCATTTTATTTTCGTTCAAATATTTTTTAATATTATCATAAGCTGTTTGAAGATCGGAGTATTCGCCATAATGATTGTAGATGATCATGGGCGAAGCTTCCAGAACAACAATGGTACTCTTCTTTGGTTTATCCTTCGGAAAATCAGCGATAGGATAAACACATTCAAAAATAAGATTGGATGTATCATTGTTATAATATATGGAACCGGCAGCGCCCTGCGAAGTGATTTTTAAATCGGCCAGGTCTTTTTCAAGTAATCCGAAATTACGCGCAAAAGCTTCCGGCATTTTAGACGACGGTGAGGAATCTTTCCTGCACAAAGTAAGCATTTCAGGCACTTCAAAAAGTCCAGTTATGCCAGGCTCATTGGTAAAGTGCGTGAATTTTTTAAGTTCTTTATTCTTTTTAATGCGCTCTTCTGTGGTTGAATCTGTTTTTAATTTTTCGTCCTTCGCCACACTTTCTGTGTTGTTACAGGAGATTAAAAATATCAACAAAGCAATAAAACACAGGCTTTTCAAAAAATAAATTTTCATAATTACAATTTAGCTTGTTTGTGAGGCGTATTGTTTTAAGGCTTCTTCCAGACATTCAACGGCATTTTTCAGATCTTCAATTTTTAAAACATAAGCTATCCGCACTTCGTTTTTACCTGCTCCCGGAGTCGAATAAAAACCGGTTGCCGGCGCCAGCATAACGGTTTGGGACTTGTGACTGAAACTTTCCAATAACCATTGACAAAATTTATCAGCGTCATCAATAGGCAGTCTGGCAATACAATAAAATGCGCCGCTGGGCTTTGGGCAAAACACGCCCGGTATTTTATTTAACGCTTCAATTACATAATCGCGGCGTGCAATGTATTCTGTTTTAACTGCTTCAAAATAACTTTTTGGAGTATCAAGAGCCGCTTCAGCTCCAACCTGTCCGTAACTTGGCGGACTTAATCTGGCCTGCGCAAATTTTAAAGCTGAAGCCATAACATCCTTATTTTTGGTAATCATTGCTCCTACCCTTGCTCCACAAGCGCTGTAGCGTTTACTTATAGAGTCAAGCAAAATAACATTATTTTCAATTCCCTCTAATTGCATTACACTAATGTATTCTTTGCCATCGTAACAAAACTCACGGTAAACTTCATCACTCAAAAGAAAAAGATCATGCTTTTTTACCAATACCTTTAATTCTTCCAGTTCAGTTTTAGTGTACAAATAACCCGTTGGATTTCCGGGATTGCAAATCATTATTCCTTTGGTTTTAGGAGTAATAACCTTTTCAAATTCTTCAATCAGAGGCAACGCAAAGCCACTTTCGATACTGCTGATTATGGGTTTGATGACAACATTAGCGGCACAACCAAAGCCGTTATAATTGGCGTAAAAAGGTTCAGGGATAATAATTTCATCACCCGGGTTAAAGCAGGTCATCATGGCAATGGAAATAGCTTCGCTTCCGCCACAGGTAATTATAATATCGTTTGAATCTACATTAATATTGTATTCTTTATAATAGTTGCATAGTTTTTTACGGTAACTTTCATTTCCTGCACTGTGACTATATTCCAGAACTTTAACATCCCACCCTTTTACTGCGTTTAAAAAAGACTCGGGTGTCTCGATATCAGGCTGACCGATATTGAGATGATATATTTTAACTCCCCGTTTTTTTGCAGCTTCCGCAAACGGAACAAGTTTACGGATTGGCGAGGAAGGCATTGCTTTTGCTTTATGGGAAATGATTGGCATGGTTCTGTTTTATGGCGTAAAGATAGGGATTTTGATGAAATTACAAGGCGCTGCGCAGCCTGTATAAGCAACAGCAGAACGAAGTAATTTAAAAAAATTGAAATATTTTACGAAAAGGTTTTAGATATAAAGTGTAGAACCTGGGCTTTAAACCATTAACCTCCCAGGCCTTCCTGTCTTCCAGATTAGCATTAACGCGGTTTTTAACGGAAGCATTGCTTTTTCCCCCGATCCGCATCTTCACGGTGTATTCAGGCAAATAGGCGAGATCAATTTTATTTTTATGAATGAATCTTAACATCAATTCATAATCTGCCGCTGTTTTAAACTCAGTGTTAAATTTCCCGAGACGATTATATACTTCTTTTTTTACAAAAAATGTTGGGTGAGGCGGCATCCATCCGTTTATAAAGGAATCAGGATTATAGTTTCCACTTTTCCATTTGCGAATTATTTTATCCGTGTTCTCTCTTTTTACATAATACAAATCAGAATAAACCGCATGGCAGTTTTTATCATTAAAAACCTTTACATAATGAGAAATTACGTGTTCATGTATGTAAAAATCATCCGAATGAAGAATGCCTATGATATCCCCTGTTGCTAAATCAATTCCTTTGTTTATCGCGTCATATAAACCTTGGTCTTTTTCAGATACGACAACGGAAATAGAACCTTTATATTTCTTAACAATGTTAAGGGTGTTATCGGTAGAACCTCCATCAATGATAATAAACTCAGTGTTCATATAACTTTGCGTTATAACAGAGTGAATAGTATCTTGAAGTGTGTCTGCAGAATTAAATGTAACTGTTATGATGGAAACTTTCACGCGAGAGCTATGCTAAATTCGATTAATGAAATAAAATTAAAGTCAATTTTGGGATCGTCATTTTTTTTATCTGAAATAAAAACAGTTTTCATTCCGAGTGCGCGTCCAAATTCCATGTCGCTCATACTATCACCAACAATAATGCTTTTTTGAAAATCAATATCAGGGAAATCTTTCTTGGCCTCCATACCCATTCCTGTTCCAGGTTTGCGCGAAGGATGCTTTTCTTTTTCAAGATATGGCGAGAAATACACTTTATCAATCCTTCCGCCTGAATAATGCAATTCGTAAAGCATGTTTTTATGAATAAGTTCAAGGTCCTCCGTTTTATAAATACCCTTTCCTATGCCCTGCTGATTGGTAACTACAACAATGGTTTTAAACTTTGGAGCAAGAATTTTTAAGGCTTCAAAGGCTCCTTCCGTAAACTCAAATTCAGTCCAGTGTTTAACGTAATCGTTATCTAGTTTTTTATTAATCACGCCATCGCGATCTAAAAAGAGCGACCAGCTTTTATCAATATTTAAATCCTTTAAAGTCATTCTGTGCTTTTGTATAATCTTCAGGAATTCCGATATCAATAAAATATCCTTTAAATTCAAATCCTTTGATTACTAAATTATTTAATTGTTTTTCAAAAAAATCTTTTTCTATTGAAAAATTAATAAGCCCGGCCGAGTTTTCGAGATATAATTTTTTATCAAGAATGTAGATGCCTCCGTTAATTGAACCGCTTTTATCCTGAGAAGATTTCTCCTTAAAAGAAATAATTCGGTTGGCCTCTCCCCGTTCAACCACACCATAACGGGAGGCATTATCCACCTGACGCAACGCAAGCGAAAAATCAGACTGCTGCTGAATGTGCAACTCATAAAAAAGATCAACTGGTAGTTCAAAAAAAGAATCGCCGTTAAGAACAAGGGCTAACTTATCCTTACATTTTTCGAAGGCCAGGCGAATGCCTCCACCAGTACCAAGAGGACTAGATTCATGCGAATAAAGTAATTCCATTCCTGCAAATTCTTCCTTATAGAAATCTTTAATTTTTTCAGATAAATATCCCGTTGAAATGATAACGGTTTTAAAACCAAAATGCTTCAGGTATTTTAACTGGAAACTTAAAAAAGGTTCGCCATTCACAGCCGCCATTGGCTTAGGTAAATCTGCGATAACTGATTTAAGCCGTGTTCCAAACCCTCCGGCTAATATAATGGCAGTGTTAAGCATTTATTTGAAACCTTTAATAACCATTTATTTTTCGAAATTACATTTTAGGGAAGAGGTTAAGCTCAACCAACTCGCAAATAGTATGGCCTAAAATCATATGGCATTCCTGAATACGTGGCGTATCACTGCTTGGCACGTTTACAAGATATTTAGCAAGACCTTTCATTTTACCACCGCTTTCACCGGTAAATGCCGCGGTAATCATCCCAATTGTATTGGCTTCCTCTATGGCCTTAATCACATTAGCGCTGTTACCACTTGTACTCATTCCAATCAAAATGTCTCCTTCATGCCCCATTGCTTTTACAAGCCGGCTGTAAATAACATCGTAGCTGTAATCATTAGCTACCGCGGTGGTATAACTAGTGTTAACGTGAAGTGCTTCTGAAAACAAAGGCGGACGATCGTAATAAAATCTTCCGCTTAATTCGGCGGCCAGATGCTGGGCATCTGCAGCACTGCCTCCATTACCACACCATAATACTTTGCCACCATTTTTATAGCAGGTAATTATATCCTGGGTGAGATCCGAGATCTGGGCAACTAATGTTTCGTTTTGAATCAATTTTAATTTGAGATCAATTGATTCCTGTATTTTTTTTCTGAAAAAATCGTGCATAATAAATAGTTTAAACTTATCGTCTTAATTGAATTAAGCATCGGGTTTAATTAGGTTTAAATTTAAGTTTTTTTTAGCGGGAATTTATAAAATAAAAAACCCCGGACCAAAAGATCCGGGGCTTAATTACCAGGTAATTTATGCTTAGGCTTTTTTTATTAAGACATCGTTAGCCACTATTTCAGTGATGTATTTTTTAACGCCGTTTTTATCTGTGTAATTACGGGTAACCAACTTTCCGTCTACACTCACCAGGCTGCCCTTATCTAATTCGCTTTCGATCAAATCCACCAGTTTGCCCCAGGCAGTTATATAATGCCATTGGGTATCAGTTGCTTTTTCGCCTTTTTTAGTAGTATACTCTTCGGTGGTAGCCATTGAAAAGCGTGCCAGTTTGTTTCCGGAATCAAAGGTTTTGATCTCTGGTTTGTTACCAATGTTACCGGTTAATTGTACTCTGTTTGTTGTGTTCATATTGTTGTTGTTTAATTATTATTTATTTTTTGATTTGACTTTTTTTATTCCTGATGTATTTTAAAAATTAAGCCGCTTTATTAACGTAACTCATTAACAGTAATTCATTGGCCACTATTTCGGTACTGGTACGTCTAACTCCAAGCTTATCGGTAAAGGTTTTTTTGAAAAGCTTTCCGTCAACAGTAACCTGCGAACCTTTTTGAAGCAGATTTTCAGCAATAGTTGCCAATCCACCCCATGCCACTACTGTGTGCCATTGAGTGTCAGTGACCTTTTCGCCGTTTTTTGCAATGTAAGTTTCGTTTAGTGCCAATGTAAAACGGGCAAATTTTGTTCCGTTGTCGAAGTTTTTTACTTGTGGATTGGCTCCCAGGCGGCCCACTAACTGTACGTTGTTTTTGATGTTCATCATGTTGTTTGTTTTTTTTGTTATTTATTTATTTGTTTTTATTTTTTATTTCGGATTCTGTTCTGCCGCAGATTTCACTGATTTTGGTATTTTTTATTTTTCATATATTTTTTTTCACCTATACAATCTGTGGTTTGTTTTGTCTTTTGCTCCCGGAGATTATATTCCTATCTGTGCAATCTGTGGCTACTCTATACATTGTTATAATCATTTATTTTCTCTGATTAACTTGTGGCTTGAATTTTTTGTTGTCTCAAACCGACGATGCAAAGGTGTGGCGACCAGGAAACTTTATTCGGTTTTTAGTCATTTAGATTCGGATATAACCAATTGTAATCGTTTGTTGTCGTTTTTAAAAACCGCCAAACGCCTTATCCAAAAAGGGATACAGCCATAAATGATACTAAATTAAAAGGCAGAAAATTTTTAAAGAAATACAGGTTTAACTGAAAATAGATGCAGCAAAATAAAGAAAAAAAATTCTTGAGGGGTTTTCCCTAACCAATCATCACACCAATAATTAAAACGTCATCAACCTGCTCCTGAGTTCCTCTCCACTCTTCAAATGTTTTTTGAAGAACTGCTTTCTGTTCTTTTGGTGATTGAGCCGATATTTTAGCTAGGATTTCTTTTAATCTTTTGTAGGTGAATTTTTTCTGTCTGGGTCCACCAAACTGGTCACAGTAACCATCAGTTAATGTGTACACCACATCTCCTGATTTTAGATCAATTATTTTTTCGGTAAAGGGTACGTTATCTTTGGCATGCTTACCCACAGGCATCCTGTCTGGTTTTAATTCCAATAATTCGATAGCACCGGTTTCATCGTTCTTACGAAAGATCCAAACCGGATTATTAGCGGCGGCATATGTAAGTTTTTTATTTGCGAAATCAAAAATGGTAACACTGCAATCCATTCCATCTTTACCACCTTCTTCACTGCCATCTTCTGCCAATGAAGAAATGATGCGCTGTCGTGCGTGATCTAATATGGCTGCTGCGCTGGTATACTTTCGTTCGTTAACCGCTTCATTTAAACATGAAATATTAAGCATGCACATCATAGCGCCCGGCACCCCATGGCCTGTACTATCAGCAGTAACTAAAGCAAACCTACCATCCACCAAAGCCGATGCCCAATAAAAATCTCCGCTTACAATGTCTTTAGGCTCAAACAATACAAAATAATTTTTCAGGTTTTTTGTAAATAACTGTTCGCTGGCCAGCATGGCACTTTGAATTCGTTTGGCATAATTAATACTATCAACAATTTCTTTTTGCTTTTCTTCGATCAATTCTTTTTGTTCAACAACTTCGGCAGTGCGTTCAGCAACCGTATTTTCAAGTTCCTGTTGCCTTACTTTTAACTGGCGTGTACGAATATTATTGAAACCAACAACCACCGCGAAAAAAGCGATAATGTAAAGAGAATAAGCCCAGATTGTAAGATACCACGGCGCTCTGATTGTAAAAGGATATTCAAACACTTTACTCCACTTGCCACTCACACCAATTGCCTTTACTTTAAAAATATATTTTCCGTGAGGCAGATTATTATAAGAAGCCTTATTATCCTGAGTTAAAGGACTCCATTCTTCATCACTTCCGCTCAGCATGAATTTATATCTGATTTTATCCGCTGCCGCCCAATCAATAGCGCTGTATTGAAACTCAAGATGATTGATATTATACGGAAGTGAAAGATCAACAGGGTAATTATAGAAACTTTCCACCCCGGTAAATTCAACGTTTGTAAGATCTTTTTTATCCTTATCTCCAACCTGAACCTTGCGCCCCGTCTTTAAAGTGTCGCGCAATGAATGAAAATCAATAAAGGTTTGCTCAAGTACCAAACCACTCAACTGAATGAGCGGGGCTGCCTCAGGTAGCTTATAGTTATTAAGATTTAAATTAGTGAGCGCTTTTCCATTGCCCCACCAAATGGTGTTATTCTTATCTATTAACGTGGTATAATAAAAATTATTTGCCTTTAAACCATCGGCGGATGTATAGACATGAATTATTTTTTTGCCGTTTTTATTGATCACATAGTTGAGGCCCATTTCAGTTGCGATCCAGAAATTACCCGTGGTATCCTGAATAACAGACCTGATTTGATTGCTGCTTAATCCATCTCTCTGAGATAAAGTTTCAAAAACAGGTGTGCTTGTATTGATGGTTTTCGCTTTTAAAATGCTTATTCCTTTTCCATCACTGCCAAACCAGATATTTCCTTCCTTATCCTCGTAAATATATTTTATAACGTTGCTGCATAGTCCTGTTCGTGTGGTATACCATTTTAAAAACTTTCCGTCATAACAACATACACCACTTCCGTCCGTACCAAACCACATATTACCCGAACGATCCTGCATGATGGCCGGAATTATTCCTGTACTCAGATCTTCTTCATCTATTAACGACAAAAACTGAGTTCCGTCATAACAGCATACACCGCCTTCATCCGTGCCAAACCAAATTCTTCCGTTCTTATCCCGGCACATGCTAAGAATATAATTACTGTTTAAACCCTGAGCCTTGGTAAAATTTTCAAACGTTTTTCCGTTAAAACGAACCGCACCATTCTCTTCGGTGCCAAACCAAACATCCTCATTATCTGTTAAAGTGGCTTTTATGCGAGCACTTGGCATACCTTCGGATTCGGCGTAATGACTGAAACTATTTCCATTGTAATAAATGGCACCATCGCCAAATGTTCCCATCCATAAATTTCCCTTACTGTCTTGTGTAATTGAGCGCACCGTATTACTTCCTATTCCTTCCTTTTGCGTATAATGAGTAAAAGATCCGTTATTAAAACGACATACACCGCCACCTAAAGTGCCTAACCAGATACTTCCGGAGTTATCTTCGCACATGGCAAGAATATAATTATTCGTAAGGCCCTGTCCGGTTGAAAAAACTGTGATTTCGTTGCCATCATATTTGCATAATCCGCTGTCATAGGTCCCTATCCAAATGTTACCGAGTTTATCTTCATGCAACGATACAACACAGTTGCTGCTTAAACCTCTTTTAGCTGTAATGTATTTTACAGTTTTACCATCAAAAACATTTACACCGCCATCTTCCGTCGCAAAATAAATTTTACCATCCTTTGATTCTATGATTGAATGAATGATGGAACTGTTAAGGCCTTCGGTTTCTCCATAATTAGTGAAGGACTTTCCGTTAAACATACACGCTCCCGAACCGGTAGTGCCGAACCACATATTGCCTTTGTGGTCCTGAATAATACTGCGCACGCTTCCATTACTTAATCCTTCCTTTTCGGTATAGGCGGTTAATGTCTTCCCATCAAACTTATACACCCCGCTGCCGTTAGTGCCAAACCACATGTTGCCGGCCTTATCTTCGCAAAGGGAAAGCACGGTGTTATTGCCAAGACCTTCTTCTTCAGTGATCCATAAAAAATTATCGCCGTTATAACAACATGCACCGCCACCTTCAGTACCAAACCATATTTTACCTGAATGGTCCTGTAAAATGGTAAGCACTTTATTATTACTCAAGCCGTTTTTTTCGGTAAAATGTTCAAACGATTTTCCATCATAACGGCTTACTCCTCCGCCGTTAGTACCAAACCATAGATTGCCAATATGGTCAGACATAACACTTTTAATAAAGGAAGAACTCATTCCCTGGTCAACATCAAGATATTGAATGTCAGAAATAGCGGCATCTTTAAACCTTGGCGAGAGGGCAGGTAAAGGTAATGGCTGTTTGCAGGTAACTGTATGGGTTTTAAGAGTAATAATTTTTGGTAATGGAAAGGTATCAGTACCCGGTGTTATTGATTTTATTTCATTGGGAACATCACTTGACGTAAGCTCACCTTCCACCTTAATAACATTGGCATTAGCTGAAAATACGCGGGGAGGAAGGGCTTTAACCGCAATGGGCTGCTGAGCCCCGGTGTATTGAATTTTAGCCCGGTGAATAACAATAATAGGCTTGGTAACAGTGTTATCAGAGGAATCAGTAACATTAGCGACAGAGCCATTTTCTTTATCCGCGTTTTTGCAGGAAAAAAGTAACAGAAAAATAATTAAAGGCAAATATATTTTAGCCATAAATTTTGAAGTAAAGTTAAAGATAACAAACATATTCATTAATAAAAACAACCTTCAATCCGGAGTAATTTAAAAACGAGAAGCCTTGGAAAGGGCAATTACATTGACATTAACCTAAACTCTGCAGGTTTGCCTTCTTTGCCATTAATAATAAGCGCTACTTTATGAGTTCCAATATGGTACTTTCTTGTTGTTATTAATTTAAAACTATGCCTGCGTTCGAATTTAATGGTTTGATCTTTTTCGAGATCACGCTCGCTTATTTTAAAAACTTTTTTTGAAAGGTTGCCGGAACTTAATCTGAAATATAATGCGTACTCCACTCGCACTTTAATTTTTTTAGCGCTTTTGTTGTGCAGGGAAAAAGCGAACCCGATATCTTCACCAATTTTAATGATTTTGTTCGCAAGCTTAAAATCAAGGGTTTCAACAGCGCTATTATGGCGGATACCAAAATGCGCGAGAATTTCCGAATGTCCGGCTTTTAAAAGACTACGGCTGGCATGCTTAAGGATCCAATCGGTGTGGGGAGAAAGGCCTTTCCAGTTTTTCACAATATTCCCTACCACATCAGGATGTTTTTTTGAAAAATCGTTTATGTGATTGGCAACAGATTTTCTAACATATAATTCTTCATCCTCCTTTAAAAGTTCAAGTATGGGTAAAGTTAGTTCAGGATTATCGATAACATTTTGTAATTTAAAAGACCAGGGCAACCGGGGTCTTGACCCTTCTGAGGCGAGCCGCCTAACATGATGATCTTTGTCTTTTGCCCACTGCTTCATAACACGAATAGTGGAAGCAAAATCTGTTTTTAAAAATTCACGCACCGCAAATTCAGAGGAACCGAAAGAAGTAAAATACTTCAAAGCTTCCAATGAAAATTTAAGATGTTTTTTTCCGTATAAGCCTACAAAGTCAGGGAAAACAAGCGTAGTATAACCTTTGCTTACATTAGGAATAACTTTTTTAAGAATAAGGACGGAAGTTTTATAATCTTCAGGCAAACTTTCTTTTAATGCTTCTGTTGTTCTGCGAAGACGCTGATTAAGTTCCAGAGAATGAAGATTATTTGTAGCCAGATAAACAAATTGTTTTTCATTAAATTTTTTGTCAACCTTTTTAATTTCTTTGGCTAAATGTTCAAAGAATTTTTTATTAAACATTTCCTTTAAAGGCTCCATGATTTAATTTTTATTCTTTTTACAAAAAGCTTATAAATTTTTCAACTGCTCTTCTATTGAATTTATTTTACTGATGGCATCACTCGCTTTTTTCTTTTCTAATTCAATAAGCTCCGGCCTTGCATTAGATACAAACTTTTCGTTGGTAAGTTTAATTTGAACAGATTTTAAAAAGCCCTGATTGTATTCCAGTTCTTTTTTAAGCCGCAACTTTTCTTCTTCCGTATTCAGATTTTTTGCAAGCGGAATAAAAAACTCGGTGGAAAGAATCATAAATGAAAAAGCACCTTCCATTTTTTCAGTGATGTATTTAAATTCAGAAAGATTAGCCAGCTTAACCACTACTTCATCAAAAGTAGAATGACCTGCGTTTGATTTTTCATACACCTGTAATTTTTCTTTAGGCGATAATTGTTTTTGCTGCCTTAGGCCACGAACCTGCGTTACCAATTCCTTCACCACCTCAAACTCTTTCAATATTTTTTCGTCAGCCTTTTTTATTTTCGGCCAGGCCGCTACAATAATGCAATCGGTATGAGTTCTTTCTTTAAGCAGGTGCCAGATTTCTTCTGTAATAAAAGGCATCCAGGGATGCATGATTTTTAAGAGCTGCTCCAGAAATCCAATGGTGGCTTCATGGGTAAGCTTATCTATGGGTTGTGCTTTTCCATCAATAAACTCAGGTTTAATTGCTTCAAGATACCATGCACAAAAATCATCCCAAACTAATTTATACGTGGCCATCAAGGCATCACTCATTCTGTATTTTGAATAATGATCATTGATCACTTCCAATTGTTCTGACAATTTATTTTCAAACCAGGAAATGGCAGCTTTAGAAGAAACCGGCTGCTTGTCAACCGTATCAGAATGAACGGGCGCTACTTCAAATCCATTTATTAACCGAAAGGCATTCCATACTTTATTGGCAAAATTTCTTCCCTGTTCGCAATAACTTTCATCAAACATTAAATCATTTCCTGCGGGCGAGCATAACATCATTCCCACACGTACACCGTCGGCCCCATATTTATTTATGAGTTCAAGCGGATCAGGACTGTTCCCCAGGCTTTTACTCATTTTTCTTCCGAGTTTATCGCGAACGATACCGGTGAGATAAACATTTTCAAAAGGCTTTAGTCCGGTATATTCTTTACCGGCAATGATCATGCGGGCTACCCAGAAAAATAAAATTTCAGGAGCAGTTACAAGATCGTTGGTCGGATAATAATACTTAAGATCTGCATTTGCTTTATCCCAACCGTTGCGGATTACTTTCGGATCAAAAACAGTAAGGGGCCATAACCAGGAAGAGAACCAGGTATCAAGTACATCCTCGTCCTGCTTTACTTCACTCGGATTTACCGCGGGGTTTTTTGTTTTTAATAACTCAATAGCCTGATCAATAGTTTTTGCGACCACGGTATTTCCTTTTGAATCATACCAGGCCGGAATGCGCTGGCCCCACCATAACTGGCGGCTGATGCACCAGTCATGTACATTTTCCATCCAGTGCTTATAGGTATTTGCGAACTTTTCAGGAATTAATCTTACTTCATTATTTAAAACAGCATCTAAAGCAGGCTTGCTCACATCGCTCATCTTAAGAAACCATTGCATGGATAATTTTGGTTCAATAACAGCATCTGTTCTTTCGCTGTGACCCACTTTGTTTTTTATTTCTTCAATTTTTTCAACCAGGCCTTGCTCCTGAAGATCTTTAATAATTTGTTTACGGCAGGCGAAACGGTCCATACCCACGTAAGCCCCGGCAGCTTCACTAATTTTTCCTTCAGGTGTCAAAGCATCAATTACG
>JAOQAF010000133.1 GCA_025963735.1 Bacteroidota bacterium | reverse complement strand
GGAAATTCAGCCAGGCAACCCGCTTTCTAACAGTAACCAGGCCTTACCGCATATTTATTTCGAACGGGATAAAGAACAATTTAAAAAAGACTTTCCTGCGTTAAAGATTAACACTATTGAATATCATAGTCCGTTTTCTTACATAATCAGCGGTGGAGTTTCACGGAGTGCAATGCTTCCGTATTTTATGTATAATTTAGTACAGGGCTTTGAATGGCTCTTATCGCCTTTAATTAAACATATTGGTTTGTTTTGTACAATTGAAATTGAAAAGATTTAAGTGGAAAAAGAAAGACTGACATACTTTAATGAACTTGCCCGCAAACGTAAAAAGCGTGGCTTTAGCTCCTATTACTGGAAAGAAATAAGTGATTATATAAACTATTTTTCTCATGAAGATAGTTCGGTACTTGAAGTTGGATGCGGGAGCGGTGATTTGCTGGCACGCGTTGGAGGATCAAAAAAAACAGGAATTGATTTTAGTGAAGAATATATTAACTGGGCTAAAGAAAAACACGCAGGCCGCGGAATAGAATTCCTGATAATGAATGCAAATGACATTAAACTCAATCAAACTTACGATCTGATAATTATAAGTAACCTGATTGGTTTTGTGGATGATATTCAGGCAGTATTTGAGCAGATGAAAAAGTGCTGTCATCCTAACACCAAGGTTATTGTACAGTACTACAATTCATTTTGGGAACCGGTAATTAAATTTTCAGAATTAACAGGGCTAAAAACAAAAACACCAACACAAAACTGGCTAAGCACACGCGATATCAATAACCTTTTATACATTTCCGGCTTTGATGTTTACAGGAACAGCAAGCGTTTAATTATGCCGTTTTTCTTTCCTGTGCTTTCATTTATTTTTAATAAATATTTAGCTAAATTTCCATTCTTTCGTTTTTTTACCTTTAATATTTACAGTTTCGCCAAACCATTGCCTGAAAATGAAGCGGCTAAATATGATACGAAATACAGCACCACAGTTGTAATACCTGCACGGAATGAAAGCGGCAATATTGAGAATGCTATTTTACGCCTTCCAAAATTCGGCAAACACATTGAAATTATTTTTATTGAAGGCAACAGTACAGATGATACCTGGCAGAAGATTCAGGAAATACAAAAAAAATATGCTGCCACTCATGATATAAAAATTGGCCAGCAAAAAGGCAAAGGCAAAGGTGATGCTGTGCGCGAAGGTTACAAAATTGCAACGGGTGATATTTTAATGATTCTCGACGCTGATTTAACCGTTCCTCCTGAAGATCTTCCTAAATTTTATAATGCCATAGCAAGCAGTAAGGGAGATTTTATTAATGGAACACGGCTGGTATACCCTATGGATAAAGAAGCCATGCGCTTTTTAAATTATCTTGGTAATCATTTTTTCAGCTGGGCATTTACTTGGTTGCTTGACCAGCGCTTTAAAGATACATTGTGCGGCACCAAGGTCATGTTTCGGAAAGATTATATTAAACTTATTAAAAACAGAAAATATTTTGGTGAGTTTGATCCGTTCGGAGATTTTGATCTTTTGTTTGGTGCGCATAAATTAAATTTAAAAATTGTTGAAGTTCCCATCCGTTACAGAGAACGCACTTACGGCGAAACAAATATTTCAAGATTTAAACACGGTGTGATTCTTCTTCGCATGTGTGCTTTCGCTAGCCGGAAATGCAAGTTTATTTAAAATTACTTCTTATTAAAGGCCGTATTCATTCGTATCTTTAAAATGAATTTAAATGTGGTCTCTACAAAATAATCAATTCATTAAATTTCTGTTTTACGGAAATTATTTTTATGGGCTATGTGCCATTGCATTAAGCATTGAAGCTGCCCTGCAACAGCAATTCCCTTTAAATCCGGCGCTTTATTATATCCTTATTTTTTGCATTACTGTAGTTTACTATTCGCGGGCATATATTATAGAAACAACTATTAACTCCACCAATGAAAGAACCCTTTGGTATGCTCGTTATAAGACCCTTGTGATTGCCAGTCAAATAACTTTAACCATTGCGGCTGTTTTACTGTCAATTTTTTTTATTTGCACATTCTGGCAACATCTTTTAAATATAAACGCGCTTGAAGTTGCTCTTGTTTGTGTTTTTCCGGTCACCGGATTGTTATATTACGGGGTAAGCGGCACCAGATACAGTTTACGAAACATTGGTTGGTTAAAGCCGTTCGTGATAGGATTTGCCTGGGCTGGCCTTGTAACTTTTTATCCCATTATTTTTTATTCCATTCAACAGAACATTGAATTTAAATTAACAACCATAGGGGGTCTTTTGTTCTTAAAAAATTTTATGTTTATCTCAGTCCTCTGCATTATGTTTGATATAAAAGACTACGCTTCTGATTCAGGATTAAAAGTAAATACGTTTGTGGTTAATGTGGGTTTAAGAAAGACTATATTCTTTATTATAATTCCTCTCTGCGTTCTTGGCCTTGGTACTTTTATTCTTTATGGAATAACCCGAAACTTTCATATTCTTAAAATTACCCTCAACGTACTCCCATTTGTGCTCTTGCTTATTACTGCATATTCCTTGCACACGCGGAGGTCGCTATTATATTATCTAATGGTTGTTGACGGCTTAATGCTTGTGAAAGCTTTTTGCGGGAGCATGGCAGTGATCTATTTTTAGAAAATTAATTCTTAAACAAGCTATTTAAACTGAAATTATTACCGATACAGTTCTCTAAACTCTTTTAAATCCGGCTCAACTTCTTTTTTCCGCTTACGTTCAAAATGATAAAGGCACAGACTAAGGTTTTTTAAAAAAGGTAATCCAATTTGATCATATTCATATTTACCGCTTCCGATAACGCCTCTTTCATTCACGTACACGCAACTTGTGAGCAAAAATTCAATTTTATTTTTAAAATCTACAATGTAAGCGCAGTCAATTAAAAATCCGTAGGCGCGCCCTACGATATTAAAGATGCGAAGTGAATCTTCTTTTATTGTGGCCACGCTATTTCCATATATAAAATATTTTTTATATGAATCGTAATAAATTTTTTTATCATATTTCGGATGCTCGCTTTCCCTGGGGTACATTCCCAGATACTTTAACATAAACTTTCTGTTTTCATTGCTTAAAGGCAAGCGCTCCTTAGAAGGCAGGCTTTCATTAAATACAATTTTTTTCATGATCAAATGAAGATCGGAGGGAGTAAAATAATTATGTGCCGAAAAATTTTTTGCTTTATAACCATTTTTCCCGCTTTTAGATTCTCCTACTGTTGAATTACTAATGGGATGTTCCAATTTTTCATTAAAAAAAGTGAGGCCCTGTTTATATGCAGTGTCTTTTTTATCGTTTAAAAAATAAACAGGTGGAGTTATTTTAGAGGTATCGCCGGGGCATTTTCCATCGAGCCGGTTGAAGAGCCGAATATTTTTAAAGCCCAGCTCTCTTAGTTTCTGGTGCGCGTAGTCATATCCAACAAATTCATAGGTACGCGCGCAGGCCAGGTTATCACTAACCAGAAACATTTTTTTAATATAATTTTCAATTGTAGGATATCCGCTCGCTGAACTCGAGTCGCGGGTTATTTTTTTCTGACAATAAAAAGCACTGTCAGTAATCATTGTTGCAGCACGGTTCAGATTTAACTCTTCAGTTTTTATTAAGGCAAGCAGGCTCACCGGCAACTTAACAGTGCTGGCAGGATAAATATAATTTGAATTCGCGTGAAATGTATAATCTGTAAAGGAGGGCTTGTTGTTTTTATCACGGTTAATTTTTGTATAAGTAACCTGCGTTTTATATTTATTGCTCTCTAGAACAGAAATGAAAGAGGGCATATCCGTTTTTAATAAACTGTCAAGAAATGGTGAAGTTTGCGCGCTTAAAAAAGCGCAGGAAATTAAGATCCGGCTAGTCAGCAGCAGGCGAATGTTCTGATATGTTTTCCCCGTTTTTATGATCGCTTTTTTTATTGGTTATAAAATAAAATACCAGTCCTAATAAAACCGTACCTAAGCCAAATAATGACTCCACTGGTTTATCAATCATTATGTGAATTAAAATGTAAAGTATTATCAACAAAAATACGATAGGTGTAAGCGGATACAAAATGGTTTTATAAGAAGTTTCAACATGCTTGAATTTATAGCGCAGTATAAAAATACCTAACACAGTTAAAAATGTAAAAAGATTTAACGTAAAACCCACATAGGTGATCAACGATTGAAACGATGATGTAAGAACAAGTGTTACCGCAATTGCCGATTGAAAGATAATGGCAACATAGGGAACCTTATTTTTGTTAGAAATAGCAAAAAAACGCAGCCCTTTTATATCATTACCCATACTTTGCATAACACGCGGACCTGCTAACACCATAGCACTGATTGTAGACACCAGCAGGAGTGCAATCACCAGGCTCATGAACTGACCAACCTGAACACCAAAAATTTTGTTCGCACTTAAATAGCCTACTTCCAAAACTCCTTTTAATTCAGGGATTGGAACAGAATACAGAAACACAAAATTTAACGCCGTATAAATTACCATCACAACCAGAGTGCCTGTTATAAGTGCCCTTGGAAGGTTTTTTTTAGAATTTTCTATCTCTCCCGAAATATAAGTTGCAGCATTCCAGCCGCTGTAGGCATAGGTAACATAAATTAGTGACACCGCGAACCCGGAAGAAAAAATATCTTTCCATGCTCCGGCACCCGGGCTGAAATTTACTGTATGGTCAGGCACATGAAATAATCCAAAGCCAATAAACATTACAATGCATACCACTTTAACGATTGTAAAAACACGTTGAAACAGACTGCCTGCTTTTAAATTAACAGAATGTACAATTGTAATAACACCAATAACAGTTAATGATAACACAGTAGCATTTACATGCGGATAAATCTTTGTAACATATTGTCCCAATGCCACTGCTGCCGCCGCAATAGGCGCTGCAAAGCCAACGCTTACACTTACCCAGCCGCTGATAAAACCAATGGCAGGATGATACAGTTTGGACAGATAATTATATTCACCCCCGCTCTGTGGAAAAGCGGAACTGATTTCTCCGTACGTTAATGCTCCGCATAAAGCGAGAATTCCGCCAACAATCCACAATGCAAGAAGCGCAAAACCGCTTTCTATTCCCAGCACCTGAAAACCCAGACTGGTAAATACGCCGGTACCTATCATATTGGCAATTACAATGGCAACTGCAGTGTTAAACCCAATTTTATGACCTGCCATTTTAATCAAAAGATTGAGATGAATTTTTTGACAGCTGCACTAATAACTGGTATTGCTGGGGTGAAAGATCGTTATAATAAAAATTAATAGGATTTACCTTTTCAAGATTTTTAATCACTTCATAATGTACGTGAGGAGCTGTACTCAAGCCGGTGCTACCAACATAGCCAATTAATTCGCCACGAACCACTTTTTGACCGGCCTTAGCTTTGATCCTGCTCATATGGCCATACAATGTTTGATACCCGAAACCATGATTTATTACCACATGATTTCCGTACCCCTGGGCTAAGTTATCGGCAACTTCTACTACTCCGTCGCCGGTAGAATAAATAGGAGTGCCCTGCTCAGCCGCGAAATCCATTCCGGGGTGAAACTCCTGTGTTTTATAAATTGGGTGCGTTCTCCACCCAAAGCCGCTGGTTACAGAATGGGCCAGATCCTTTTGATTAATTGGCATGATGGCCGGAATGGACGCGATCAATTTTTCTTTGCTTTTTGCGAGCCGAACCACTTCATCATATGATTTTGACTGAACATATAATTGTTTGGTCAGCCTGTCTAGCCGCTCGGTTGTGGTTATTAAAAGATCAGCATTTTCAAAGTTTTCAAAAGCGTTGTACTTGTCACTGCCTCCGCTTCCGCCATAGCGTATGGATTTAGCAATGGGTTCACTTTCAAAAATGGTTCTGTAAATATTATCATCGCGACTCTCCAAATCTTTTAAAACCATCTCTGCTCGTGTCATTTTTTTATTCAAAAGATCGTATTGAAGTTTAAGTGCTTCCAATTCACGGTTCTTCTTTTTTTCAGAAGGAGAAGGTAAAAACTGGCGGGAAAGA
>JAOQAF010000100.1 GCA_025963735.1 Bacteroidota bacterium | reverse complement strand
AAGAGCCTTCTCTGATTCCAAACGCTTCCTGATTACATCTTCCTTTTGCTTGACCATTGAGTTGACCCTAGCATTAATGAGATTATTAATGGCTTCTTTCTCTTTTTCAAAATCTTCTCGGAGCTTATTTAATTGATTCCGCTCCTTAGAGAATTTTAATTCGATTTCTTGTTTGATTTCATTTGTTACTGATTCCGTGATTGGAATCAGTTTGCCGCAATGTGGGCACTTGATTTCTGTTTTCATGACTTTTATTTTATGGTTATACAAATTCATCCCTATGGATGAGTTAACTCATTCGTAAAAGTGCTAGTTGGAAAAACACACTATCTGTGGGATTGTGATAGTGCTGTGAGGTAGGACTTGTTTCTTTTTAGACGTTTAACGCAATTGAAACATATACGTTTCAAAATATATTAAAATAATTTCGTATTTTGGCGTATTAAACTGATAATCAGGTTAATAAATTTCCATGAAAGATAGTGTCTACTTAGTAAAACTAGGTGAAAAAATAATGAATCTGAGAAAAGCAAAGGGTCTTAGCCAAGAAGAATTGGCAGAACGACTAGACACAAAGCATACACAAATAGGCAGAGTTGAACGAGGTGAAACAAACAGCACGATTAATATGCTTAGGAAAATTGCTGTAGAGCTTGAAGTGTCAATTGAAGAATTAGTAAAAATAAAATAACGTATCCGCTATTTTTTATACTTGTAGCCCAACTCTTTTATCAGGTCTGCCAAATCCATTTCAAAAGCATCTGCTAATTTATAACACCAGAAAAGTGTAGGACTAATTTCTCCTCGTTCTAGACGGGATATATTCTGAAAATTGTTTCCAACCTTAGCCGCAAGTCCAGTTTGAGACATGTCCAGCTCAATTCGTTTTTTCTTAACGAACTGACCAAACTTCTTATCGAAGGCTGCACTAGGTCTTGGTTTTTTCATAACCCAATACTCAGAAAATAAGGTAATAGAACACTAACCGTATATGGTTAGTTTTTATTATATTTGTATATGAGCAAATACGTTTTTCTATCATTATTGATTTTCTTATTAATAGGATGTAAGAAATCAACTCCAACAACGCAGTCAAATCAGAATACTTCAACGTCAATACAGAATCCAATTCAAGTGGATACAAACGTGTTTGAGTATGATGTGACCTTTTTAATTAATGTGGCGCATCCAAAAACATTTAATCCCAATACCAATACGTTTACAGATTATAAACTGACGCAGGACAGTATTAAGGTGTACACAAATACGCAACTACTCACGAACATCACGTACAAAATTGATAATACAACATCCAATAGCGGAGTTTATCAGGTGGACAATCAAATAAATACTCCCATTCTTAAAATGAAAACTGGTGATAGTCTTACCATCACATTTGCTCACCTTGAATACACTGGTGGTACTAGTTTAAATCAAGCACAGAACTTTATTAAAATAACACAGATTTGCATGGGTAATCCTGACAAAAATGTTTATGATGGATTTAAGCCGATGTTGGTGTCTCATGGGAGCACTGGCAATGACCTATATCTAGGTCAAGATAACGGAAATCAGCCCTATGTTGGTAAGGATTGGTATCTAGGTGGCCCAGCTACATTCAAATTTAAAATCATAAACAAATGAGCGAAGGCACGGAACAATCAAACAAAAAGAAAACTAATCCACTAATCGTTACCATCTTTGTTGTAGCAGGGGGATTATACCTAATAGGCAATATTAACGGCTGGTTCAAAAGTTCCAAGAATAACAAAGATGAAAATAAGACAGAAAACTCCAGTAGGAAATCACATACCGAATCAAAATCAACAACCAGCTCTGTTCATGAAGCACCAGAAGGTTATAAAAGGGGTGGTGAATGCTCCGATTGTAATGGCCACGGAAGCATAAGCTGGAATGGCAGTGATGCGGTTTGTGCTGGGTGTAATGGCAAGGGATATCGGTGGGTAAAGAAATAGTTTACTACACGACCAACACAAAAAAATCTTATATTAGTATTAAAAATAAAGAATATGTATTATCATTTCCCACCTAATGGTCCCGTTGAAAAAATTAACGACCAAGAAGCAACTAATAGAATGAAAGCCCTATCTAATCAATGGGAGAACGAAAATATCGCTCATGGAAAGCTAGTTATGGGTGTCCATGATTGGGCCTTTACTGACTCAACAGTGGATATTCCCAATCTAAGAACTGGAGGAACCGTCCCGATTAATCAAACTGTGACAGCAATAGATAATGGTGACTTATATGGTGATTGCTTTTTAAAACCAAAAGAAAGTCAAATCCAAAATATTGATAATTTGATTATTAATGCTGGTCATGCAATTCAAGATAATTCAAACTAAACTTAAAAACTGAAAGAGGCTGTCTCACAAGACAGCCTCTTTTTATTAAAAATAGCAGATTAATTCTGTTTTTCTTTTACTCTATCCATGAATTGGATACGTGTAGCACCAATTCTAATTATCTCGCCATTTAGTTTTTCGATGATAGCTTGAGTACCTCTGTGGTCATTTGCCTCCCAACAGTGAAAATACCCGTCAAAAATTTCTGGCTCATGTCCCTTAACACCCATACCATGCTTCACGGGGTCCGTTGGATGCTTAAATTCTTCGCATTTTACTGGTCTTAATTTCTCTTTCTCTATCATAATTTCTTTTTTTTATATGAAGGTATTGGCGTTAAAACTGGAAAGCAGCCTAAAAAGGATATACTTATTAACGGTTTCTAACTGGAAATTAACAATCTAAGTATTTCCTATATCAAAAGAGGCCGTCCTTTAAGACAGCCTCCTTAGTTTTTCTTACCCCTTGGTTAGTCTAAAAATAGACTTGCGTAATTAAGGAATAAATGTCGCTGTTTTTTTTAAATATTATGATTAAAACGTTACCTTTGCCCCCGAATTAAAACAATTTAAACACATGTCTAAACAAATTGGCAAAATTGCACAGGTAATCGGTCCGGTAATTGATGTTCGCTTCGATCTTGAAGGCGGTAAATTACCTAATATATTGGACGCCCTTGAAATTGTTCGTGGCGGACAAAAAGTTATTTTAGAAGTTCAGCAGCACATTGGTGAAGACACTGTGCGTACCATAGCCATGGACAGTACAGACGGTGTTTACCGTGGAATGGAAGTGGTTGCTACAGGAAGCGCTATAACAATGCCAACCGGCGAGAAAATCAAAGGTCGTTTGTTTAACGTTGTTGGGGAAGCCATTGACGGTATTAATACAGTGGATAATACAGGTGGGTATTCTATTCACCGTCAGCCTCCCCGTTTCGAAGATCTTTCAACGGCTACAGAAGTATTATTTACAGGAATTAAAGTTATTGATCTTATTGAGCCATACGCAAAAGGTGGTAAAATTGGATTATTTGGCGGTGCCGGTGTTGGTAAAACGGTATTGATCCAGGAATTAATTAATAACATCGCTAAAGGCCACTCAGGTTATTCAGTATTTGCAGGAGTTGGTGAGCGTTCGCGTGAAGGGAATGACTTATTGCGTGAGATGATTGAATCAGGTATTGTAAAATATGGTGATGCTTTCAAACATTCAATGGAAGAAGGCGGATGGGATTTAAGCAAGGTAGATGTAAATGAATTAAAAAACTCTCAGGCATCGTTTGTTTTCGGACAAATGAATGAGCCTCCGGGAGCCCGTGCACGCGTAGCTTTATCAGGATTAACACTGGCAGAATATTTCCGCGACGGAGAAGGTTCAGGACAAGGAAAAGACATTTTATTTTTTATTGATAATATTTTCCGTTTCACTCAGGCAGGTTCTGAAGTATCGGCGTTATTAGGCCGTATGCCTTCAGCGGTGGGATATCAGCCAACTTTAGCAACAGAAATGGGTGTGATGCAGGAACGTATTACTTCAACAAAAAGCGGTTCAATTACTTCGGTTCAGGCGGTGTATGTACCTGCCGATGACTTAACCGATCCGGCTCCGGCAACAACTTTTGCTCACCTGGATGCTACTACAGTTTTAAGCCGTAAGATTGCCGAGTTAGGTATTTATCCGGCGGTTGATCCTTTGGATTCTACCTCCCGTATTTTATCAGCATTTGTTTTAGGTGATGCTCATTATGATTGCGCGCAGCGTGTAAAAGGAATTTTACAGCGTTACAAGGAATTACAGGATATCATTGCTATTTTGGGTATGGATGAATTAAGCGAAGAAGATAAATTAGTAGTACACCGCGCTCGTCGTGTTCAGCGTTTTCTTTCACAGCCATTCCACGTTGCCGAACAATTTACTGGTTTAAAAGGTGTGTTTGTTAGCATTGAAGATACCATCAAAGGCTTTAACATGATCTTAGACGGAAAAGTGGATGAGTATCCTGAAGCTTCTTTTAACCTTGTTGGAACAATTGAAGAGGCTATTGAAAAAGGTAAGAAAATATTAGCTGAAAGTAAATAAAGTCAGATTTTAGATCGCAGAAGTAATATTTCTAAAATCTTAAATCACAAATCTTAATTTTAAAACATGAAACTCGAAATAGTAACACCCGATAAAAAATTGTTTGAAGGTTCAGTTAAATCTGCTGTTTTTCCGGGAAGCGAAGGAAGCTTTGGTGTATTAAACAACCATGCCGCCATGATCGCTACTCTTAAAGAAGGAAAAGTAGAATTAATTGAAGAGAACAATAATAAACTTGAGTTTACTATTAAAGGTGGCGTTGTTGAAGTTCTTAAAAATAACGTTGTAGTTTTGGCAGAGTAATTTTTAAACGAATCAGATATAAAAGCGGAGGATTTTTTCTTCCGCTTTTTTTATGTCAGTTTTTAGATCTCTCCCATTTTTTTCTAATTACAGACTGAATGCTATCTTTATAAAAATATGCTTTCCCGTATTAGACATCTCACTAAAAGGCCATTACTGTTGCTTTGCTGTGTTTTTTCCGGAAACACGTTATTCGCGCAATCTGCGGAAGTTACCGCACTCCTCAAAGAGCTAAACACAAGCCCGGCAGATACTACGAAAATTAATATTCTTAATTCCCTGGGTAAAGAGTATGTTAACACCAGCGATTACAACAAATCCTTAAGCTACGCCGGGCTTGCTTTGAAATTAGAAGATAGCCTATTAATCAGCATCCAAAATAAAACAGTGCTTTCCGCTTCTGAAAAACTAACACTCTCAACTCTTAAGAAATGTAAGGCTGAATCATATAATAATATTGGAAATGTAAATGCAGATAAAGGGGATTATGCCAGATCGCTGGATTTTTATTTCAAGTCCTTAAAACTAAGAGAGGAATGCTTTGACACCAGGGGCATGGCGGCTTCTTACAATAATATCGGACTCATATATTATTCTGAAAACAATTTCGATCAGGCGCTGGAATTTTATTTTAAGTCCTTAAAAAATTACGGGTTGATAAATAATAAAAAAGGAATGGCCATGTGTTATAATAACATTGGCGTTATTTATAAAAAGAAAAGCAATTATGACAAAGCACTTGAGTTTTATGAGAAATCGCTCAGAATTAAGCAGGAAACAGGAAGTAAAAAAGGCATGGGCGATTCCTATAATAACATAGCCATCATTTATCACGCGAAAGGAAATTATAAAAAAGCTTTAGAATTTTACACAAAATCGCTCGGAATTGATGAAGAAATAGGAAATAAAAAAGGAATGGCTGTTTCCCATAATAATATCGGGAACCTGTATTTAAAACTAAAAAATCCGGGGCAGGCTAAATCAGAGGCACAAGAAAGTTTACAGCTTGCAATGGAAATAGGTTCTAAAGATGACGTGAAACACGCTTACCGGTCATTAGCAGCCGCTGACTCAGCGGCCGCTAATTATAAAAGCGCGTTTGAAAACCATAAACTGTATGTAAATATTAAAGACAGTATTTTTAATGAAGAGTCGAACAAAAAAATTGTTCAAGCAGAAATGAATTTTGAGTTTGCAAAAAAAGAAGCCATTGCAAAAGCAGAACAGGAAAAAAAGGACGCCCTTTCTAAAGAAGAACTTCACCGGCAAACCATGCAGCGAAACGGCTTTGTAGGTGGTTTTGCTTTAATGGTGGCATTGGCCGGGGTTAGCTACAACAGTTACCGTAACAAAAAGAAAGCGCACACTATAATTGAACAACAAAAGCAACTTGTAGAAGAAAAGAATAAAGACATAACAGACAGCATCAATTACGCGAAAAATATTCAGCAGGCCATTTTACCTTTTGATTCTCGGATATCAGAAACCTTAAACAATTATTTTATTCTTTTTAAACCGCGCGATATTGTTTCAGGTGATTTTTACTGGTTTACTGAAAAAGATAATTTTATTTTTATCGCTGTGGCCGATTGTACAGGTCATGGGGTTCCGGGCGCCTTTATGAGCATGATTGGTTCGGCTACTTTAACACATGCGGTAAGTGAAAGAGGGATTTTACTCCCCGGAGAGATTCTTTCTGAAACGAATAAAAAAATAAAGGAAGCCCTTAAACAATCGGAAAATAATAACAGGGACGGGATGGATATTTCACTGCTTCGTTTTGAAAAAAATAATTTAAAGAACGTTCAGTTTGCCGGCTCCATGCGCACTTTTTATCACATCAATACCAAGTTAAATGATATACCCGGAAATAAAATGGCAATTGGTGGCACCACGCCCGATGATTTTGAATATACAAATCATGTTTTAACGCTTAATACAGGCGATATGTTATATATGAGTTCGGATGGTTATGCGGATCAGTTTGGAGGAGATGACGGAAAGAAATTCAGAACAGGTAATTTTAAAAAACTATTATTTTCAGCACATAATTTACCTCTTCATGAACAAAAAATTCTTCTTGATACGACCTTTGAATCGTGGAAAGGAAGCCTTGAACAGCTGGATGATGTATGTGTAGTTGGTGTAAGGATATAAAATATTAATTGGAAAAAAAATCAAATATATCTTCGCGTATTTTAAAAATGTCGCTGGTGAATACCCTTGTGTGTACCTTGTGTTTCTTTATGATTTCAAGGCTTGGGAGCTTTCATATCGATCTTTCCTATTTCATTTTATCTGTTTTCATTTGTTTCATTTCTACATTTGTTACACTTTATTATTTTTATTATTTCGAAATTTCAAAAAATATTAATGCCCTGGCGGAAAAAATCCGGAAACGTTTCTTAAGTAAAGAAATTCCTCAAAAACATAATCAACTCGACGAAGTAGACAGCTTGGTAGAACTGGAAAGCCGGGTTGATTTACTTATAGAGTCGCGTGAAAAAGAATTATCTCATTTCGAAAATCTGGACAGTTACCGTAAAGAATATTTAGGGAATGTTTCACACGAGTTAAAAACGCCTGTATTTAATATTCAGGGTTATGTTGATACGTTATTAAACGGCGGACTAGAAGACCCTGTAATTAACATAGATTATTTAAAACGGGCTGAAAAAAGTATCGACCGTTTAATAAACATTATTGATGATCTTGAAACTATTACTCAGCTGGAAACCGGTGACCTGCAACTTGATTTTGAAACATTTGATATTGCAAACCTTTGCAAGGACATTTATAAATCGTTGGAATTAAACGCTTCAAAACGAAATATTAAACTTGAATTTGCACGGAAATATGATAAAGCCATTTTAGTAAAAGCAGATAAATTCAGAATCAGACAAGTGCTTGTAAATCTTATTACCAACAGTATAAAATACGGAAAAGATAACGGCACAACATTAACCCGCCTCTCTTACTTAAATAACGATGTTATTATTGAAGTAAAAGATAACGGTGCCGGAATGGAAGCCAAACATTTGCCCAGAGTTTTTGAACGGTTTTACCGGATTGATAAAGGCAGGAGCCGTGAGCAGGGAGGTACAGGCCTGGGATTAGCCATTGTAAAACATATATTGGACGCGCATCAAAAATCAATTAAAGTTGAAAGTGAATTGGGTGAAGGAACCTGTTTTACTTTCTCTTTGGCCGCGGGGGAGTAAGAATACAGTAATCTCTGACAGTTTGAAATTTTTAAATTCTCCCTATTTTCAAACATTATGATTTGTTCATATTTGCTATCGAAAAGGCTATATTTTTTGGATGTTGCTGTTTTTTTTTTAATTAAAAAAGCTGTCTCTTTTTAGAAACAGCCTCTTTAATTTTTAATCGGGGATAATGTTTTAATCCAATTCCACCCATTTATTATCTTTTATCATATATTCAAAACCGTTGCTCATTTTAAAGACTTCGGTTTTTACTTTTTCATTGTAATAATTCTTTTTTTCAGTGATTCTTAAACCACCGTTTTCGTGTGTTAAATAGTCTATAAGGGCATCCATGGTAGGGGCAATATCTCTTAACCACAAATCGTCGGTGTCTTTTACAAATGCTGAGCTCATGATTTCTAATTTTTGGTTCTATATTGAAGTTACGAAAAAATTACCTTTTGAAGAAATTCAGCCTGTTAGAAGTTGTTAAATCTAATTGAGCAAGACGTATGTTATTTAAAAAAATGATCACGTTATAAACCACTTTCAATTTTGGTAAATATATGAATCTAATAATAGAGGTTGAAATAAGAAT
>JAOQAF010000097.1 GCA_025963735.1 Bacteroidota bacterium | reverse complement strand
CGGCTGGCCTAACTCATGCAGCACAAAATTAGTAATATCAACTATGTTATTGATAGGGCGAACACCAATGGATTTTAAACGGTTCTGCATCCATACAGGACTTTCCGCTACTGTAATGCCGCTAATTACAATGCCTGAATATCGAGGGCAGGCTTCCTTGTTTTCAATATCAACTTTAACAGTATTAATTCCCGAAGCTTCAGGAAGTTCATTTAAACCGGTTAAATTTATTTGAATGTTTGAATTGTTATTGGATGAATTCAGTATTGCGGCCAGATCTCTTGCTACACCAAGATGAGAAGCAGCATCGCTACGGTTTGGCGTTAAGCCGATCTCAAGTATTTGATCGCTTTCGATCTTAAAATATTCAGAAGCTTTTAAGCCTAATTTAGTATCAGAAGGCAATACCATAATGCCGGCGTGACTGATGCCTATGCCTATTTCATCTTCCGCGCAGATCATCCCTTCGCTGGCAACCCCCCTGATTTTTGATTTTTTTATTTCAAAAGATTCACCTACGGAAGGAAATAATTTTGTTCCGATTGTTGCTACTATTACTTTTTGTCCTGCAGCCACATTAGATGCACCACAAACAATAGATAACGGTGTGCCGGTACCTATATCAACTTTGGTTATACTTAAACGGTCCGCATCAGGGTGTTTTTCGCATTCAAGAATATGGCCAACAACAAGACCTTGTAATCCGCCTTTGAGAGATTCAAAAGTTTCGAGGGCTTCTACTTCAAGGCCTGAAGAAGTTATAAGTGCAGCGGCTTCTTCTGCCTCAAGGTTAATATTAATAAGTGTTTGAAGCCAATTGTAAGAGATTTTCATTTGTAATTTTTTAATGCTGATTCAATGATCAGTTTCTGGTAAGTTCTTTAAATACATCTTCCATGCGCTGTTCCTCTTTATTAAGGGTTAACACACTGATGTGATTGGCAACCGCGAAGTCAAAAACTTCTTTACGCGCGTCTTCTGTTGAATTGGAAGTCAGTTGCCAGATATTTCCGCTGAGGTTTTTAGCATCATCAATTCGTTGTATGCTCATTAGTTTTTCTTTGGATACAACGGAATCAAATTCTACTGTGATAATTTGACGTGTTGAATTTTTTTGAAGATTTTTTGTTTCGTCATTGGCAACAATTTCTCCTTTATTAATAATAATTACTTTTTTGCACACCGCTTCTACTTCCTGCATAATATGCGTGCTTAGCATTACTGTTTTTTGCTTGCCTAGCGAGATAATCAGCGCGCGGATCTCTTCAAGCTGATTAGGATCTAGCCCTGTAGTGGGTTCATCCATGATGAGTACTTTCGGATCATGAATCATTGCCTGGGCCAAACCAACACGCTGACGATAACCTTTGCTTAATGCGCCGATCTTTTTGTTTTGCTCAACTTGCAAACCTGTCAGATCAATCATTTCTTTAACACGTGATTTAATATTTTTTATTTTGTAAATGCCTCCAACAAATTCAAGAAACTCTTTCACATACATGTCAAGGTATAATGGATTGTGTTCTGGTAAATAACCAATTTGTTTTCTCACCTCTATTGTTTGATTGTGAATATCAAAGCCACATACTTTAGCCGAGCCTGCCGTCGGTGGAATATAACAGGTCAGAATTTTCATCATCGTACTCTTACCTGCACCGTTGGGGCCAAGTAATCCTACAATTTCATTACTCCCAACTTCAAACGAAACATTATTCAGCGCCTTTTGAATGCCGTAGGTTTTTGAAATATTTGTAACAATAATGGACATGAAATAAATTTAATTTAAACTAGCTTTTATACACGTTGGTTTCAACCCATCCCTTGCCCCATTCTTCTTTTTCTTCAGGTGTCCATATATCCGGAAAAAAAATACGTTTTTGGAAACGCGGAGGTAAATATTTTTGCCAGTTGGTTCCGCCTGTAGCAGGCACATCACCCTCTTTTTGCTGTAAATAACGTACCGCGCTTTTGTAGTGCATAAGCGGCCAGTTAACATTAACATTAATATCAAGATGTTTAAGGGCGTTTATGAGCTTCGGGTTTTGCTGGTCGCTTTCGGGTAAACTTTTATATTTTTGCCAAACGTTTTTGTCCTTATATTCTGTAGCATGTGCAATAAATTTTTCAGTATACTTTTTTTCAAACTGATTAAGAGTAAGCGTTTTTTTTCCTGAGGACATTTCGGTGGCTCCTTTGTTCCAGTATATATGTTTAAAGAGTTCTTCGAATGAAGGTGTCTTGCCATCAAACTGGGCGCGTTGTTCTTTATCAACCAGATTTATAAAATCGGAGCAGCTCATTTCAATTAGCCTGTATTGCGCACTCTGAAAACCACTTGCGGGTAACAGAGCCATTCTGTACCGCAGAAACTGTTCTTTTTCCATACCGTCAACCATAATCTCGAAGGATTTGGTTAAAGCTTCAAAATATCTGTTTATACGGTTTACACGTTCAGCGAAAAATTCAGGATCAAGTTTTTCCTTCCATCCATTATTGTGTCCGTTGGATTTAATGTCCAAACCATTATGAGCTATCTGATCAAGTTCATGTAATGAAAGTTTAAAATACAATTCGGTAATCTGATGATAAATAATAAATATTAATTCATCAGGAAAATCGGTTTTAGGTGTTTGCAATGTTAACAACGTATCAACTTTAGTATAATCCCAATACGTTAAATAGTTGGATAACAATAAGCCGTCAAGATAACTGCTAAGATCCTGCCCCATCTGAGCATACTTGTCTTCCAGTAGTTTTATTTTTTCAATAATTGCATTTTCCATTGCTTTAAAATTACAAATTATTATCTTATTTAATACCTCTTTTATCCATTGCTTTTTGATACTTTTCCGCGAATTTCCGGTGCTGTTCGTAAGTGGTTGAATAGTCTGACAAACCGTTCAATTCACACTTGGCGCAAAAGAAAAGGAATTTGTGTTTGGAATAATTTAAAGTGGCATCGATGGCCTGCAATCCTACAAGGCAAATAGGACCCGGTGGTAATCCTTTATATTTATAGGTATTGTAAGGCGAGTTTGATTCTTTATGATTATCCCAAACTCGTTGAGCGCCGTAATCTTTATTTGCAAACTTTAATGTTGGATCAGCCTGCAAAGGCATGCCAGTGTTTAAGCGGTTAATGTATACGCCCGCAATCTTTTCCTGTTCGCCCCTGATGGAGCTTTCGCTTTGAACGATTGAAGCGAGTGTTATAATTTCAGGAACTGAAAACCCATTTTTTTTCGCTTTGGATATCCGCCTGTCGTTCCAGGTTTCTTTAAATCTATGTTGTAAGAGTGTAAACAAAGCCTCTGTACTAATGGCCCAGCTTACTTCATATACTCCCGGGGTAATTAAAGCAAAAGCATTATCCGGATCTAAATCAAAATCGTCTTTTAATTTTTTTTCATCCGTTAAGTAGTCTTCAATTTCGGATTCATTCATTTCAAGTTTATCTGCTGTATATACTACAAATTCATCAAGGTCATGAATTTGGGAATTATATGTAAGTTTTACTTTTTCCTCTTTGCCGTATTTTATGAGATTAATTATCTGTCGCATGCTCATGCCGTTAATAATGCGGTATTTACCAGGATGGATGTTTTTATCCAGTTCCATTTTTTGAGCCAACCACTTAAACGATTCTGTGTCACTTATTATTTTTTCAGAATTCATACTGCTGATAATATCTTCCAGCTTATCACCGTTTTCAATGTAAATAAAAGTATAGTTTTTAGATAATTTTACAGAGGCACCGAAGAATTTATGGTACACATAGAACCCGCTAATACCAAGTATTAACAAAACAATAAGAAATAACAATCTTGATTTTGTTTTTCTGCTCATAACAAAGTATTAATCTGTTGTAAGGCCATTTTAGCCTTTTGATTATTTGGATTTTTTTTCAATATTTTTTGAAGATATTCTGTAGCTTGTTTTTTATCTTTTTGAAAAGCATAATAGCCCGCTAAATTTAATAATAATGGTTCATAATCAGGATCTAATTTTAAAGCCAGGGTGTAGAGTCTTATTGCTTCGGCATGAAAGCCTTGTCTGAGTTTAAGAAATCCAAGATTTGTATATCCGGTAACATTTTTAGGATTTTCCTGCAGTATAAATTCAAACTGTTCCATTGCCTGTGCTAAATTATTATCTGCCGCGTACGCCGACCCGAGTTTACTTCTGAATTCAAGATTGAAAGGAGCGAGTGTAGCAGCCTTTTTAAACCATCTGATTGAGTTTTTTACATTACCTGTGTAATAATTTGCTTCCGCTATATGATAACAGGCCCAGGCATCTGAGTTATCGAATGATTGTTTTATAAATAATGAATCGTAACATTTTTGTTCGATCAACTTACTTAAACTCAATAAAATTTGCTTAAAATCTTTTTTAATAAAATACAAATGCAATAATGATTTTATGTTTTTTGAAAGATATTTTGGATTTTGGTTTTTAAGAAGGTATTGGGCAGAATCTAAAAATGCAGGATCAGCGTCAAATTTTTCATATTGGTTTAAGTAAGCCTGCGCGCGCGTTAAAATATCCGGCTGTTTTTCATTAATGGAATAAAGACCTATAAATTGTTTTATTTTTTCCTTTTCATGTCTGGTAATTGGTTTACGAATGTAATGATCGTGCACAGAAACGTGGGGGATATCTGTTGCTCCGGAAAGCGGCATATGACAGGAAACGCAATTAGTTAGTGCCTCAGGGGCATGGCCCGGAGAAGAATGTAAAGCAGCAATTACTTTTTTATCTGTGCATTCCAGTTGTGATTTTCCGTTTAAATTATGGCAGTTATTGCAGGCGTTATTATATGTATTTTTATTTGTTTGTTTAACGCTAACGTGTGGATTGTGGCAGGTAACACAGGTCATGGCATCTTTATAAGGGCGCAATGTGTTTTTAGTATTTGTTTTTGCAAGAGATTTTATAAAGCAAGCACTTTGTTTTAAACGATCGGCATGTGAAGCCATAATGAATTCATCGTCGGCATTTTTATACTTAGGCAGAAAGACTGAAATAAAGTCGCTTAATTTTTTTCCCGGTTTAAAATCGTAAAATGATTTTTCTTCTTTTAAAACGGCATTGCCCTGTAAATGGCATCGTTGGCAGATGTCGAACTGAAGGTTTACCGGAAGCTTTGCCGGATTTACAATGGAATAGTCAATATATTTAGAAGTATCAATTGGGGTTGTTGTGGTTCGCTGTTGTACATGAATGCTCCCCGGACCGTGACAGCGTTCGCAATCAATGCCCTTCGGAACACTACGGTATTTATTTTCAGATCCCAGTACAAAATCCGGGAAAGCGTTATGACAGCTCATACATTCCAATCCTATTTTTCTTGTGAAATGAGTATTAAATCCATTTTCAAAACCGGGCGGAAGGTCCCAATGTTTTTTTTGAGTGTAAAATGTCATGGGCATTTGATTTAAATACCCATTAATATTTTGAATATGTGAATTCGTGTGTTGTCCTGAACCAATGATATAATTAACCTGTTCGTTACGCAAATGAACGGTGTCGCGTCCAAGCAGACGGTACTCTTTTATATATAAACTGTCCTTATGCCAAAATGCATTATAGTAAAAATCATCAGTCTTATCATAAATTGTTGATTCGTTAAAGTCAGCGGAAGATTTTTTTCTGGAGGCAAGATCAAATGATTTACCCATACCGGTTTCGATAAAGGTGTTGTAAATTTTTTGATGGCAGCCTTTACAGGTAAGCATTCCTACATATTTTGCAGAATCGGAATGATTTAAATAAGGTGATGCGATTTTTGTTTCGGGCGACGTAATCTTCTCTTTTTTGTTTTCGCAGAATGCAAATACAAGTGCCAGAAAGGATACCAGATAAAAAAGTATGTTGGTTTTTTTAGACACCGTAATTGATGAGTTGTAGAAACCACACATCCTCAAAAACATTTAAAGACGTTTTATGCCACACTTTTTTTAACGCTATTTTTTCAAAACCAGATTTTGTAAACAGGTTAAGGCTTGCAATGTTACTGGCATTAATATGCGAGTAAATTTGTTTTAAATGCAGGGTATTAAATGCGTAATCGGTAACAAGCTGAAGGCACTCGGCGGCCAATCCTTTTTCGCGAAAATCTTTATGAATGTAAATTCCAACTCCGGCCCGTGCATGCTGCGGGTCGAATTCGAATATATCAATGCAACCAATAATTGTGTTGTCTGAATTTTCTACAGCCATTAACCGTAATTGCTTATTGGTGTAAATGTCCTGATGCGCGGTATTGGTAAATTCTTCCAAAACAAATTTACTGAACGGTACCTGCGTATTACTAACGGTCCAGATGCTGCGATCATTTTCCCACTCATACAGTAAAGCGGCATCACTTGGCTCCAAAGCGCGTAAGTGAATATTTTGTGATCGTAAAAACATTATTTGTTTAAAAAAATGGTTTGTTCAGTTTTTATCTTTTCTTTTAATTCTTCATAATTATAGAACGGAAGCTCAATCCCATCCTTAAGGTCAAGGTGAAGAGCTGAGGCATATTCAAGATATCCATTCTCATTCAAACGACTTACAAAATGATATAAGAGCTCATGTTCTACAATTGGCAAGGCGTAAAACTCATTAAAAAAATGTTTTAAAGGAGTAAGACAGGTAACCTCATTTGTAACCGAACCGTATTTTTTCAAACCCTCCTGTAAAATGTCTTTTTGATAATCAAGGCTAAATACCGGATGAGCCGCGACTTTTAAAAAAATACTTTTAATTTTTTTTTGCGCTATAATTTTTAAGAGTGCCCGGTGGCTTACATTCAGCTCAGATTCTTTTATGGTTAAAGAATTATAGTTGCCATTTAATAAAAGACCGGCGTGAGGGGGAAAACTGTCTGCGTGCAAAAGAACCATCCAGCTTCCTTTTTCGAAAGCTTCCGGATCAGATTTTTTAATGCTTAAAGGAATAAATATGTTTGTTGCAGTCAATGTCTAAATGTCTATAGTGCCTGTATAAACCAATGATGCCGGACCTTGCAGCCATATGTTGTAAAAATTAGTGTCCAGCACTTTTTCAAATTTAACTTCTAGCTCGCCGCCTAACGTTTTAACCACACAGCTGTTTTTTGAACTCAGCATGCCAGCCATTCCGGCCACAATTGCAGCGGCTGTAACGCCTGTTCCGCAGGAAAAGGTTTCGTCCTCCACCCCTCGTTCATAGGTTCTTACAAAAATGCCATCTCCTTTTTTTTCAATGAAATTTACGTTGGTTCCTTCTTCTTTAAAACGCTCGTTAAACCTTATTTTTTTTCCTTCGGTTACAACATCATAATTTTCAATATTGCTAACTGTTGTAACGTAATGCGGCGAACCTGTATTTAAAAAATAATGATCGTTATTTACTTCAACTTCTTTCACATCACTCATTTTTAAAGAAACCTGTCCGTTAGGTAAATTCATAGCTTCATGCGGACCGTCGATCGCCAGAAATTTACAGGAGTCTGAAATTAGGCCAATATGTTTTGCGAACGCTGTAATGCATCTTCCTCCGTTACCGCACATGCTGCTTTGGTTTCCATCGCTGTTAAAATAAACCATTTTAAAATCAAAGCCCGGTTCTAATTCAAGGAGCATTAATCCATCGGCGCCTATACCGAACCGGCGATTACATAATAAATTTATTTGTTCCGCTGTAAATGTATACAAATGCGAACGGTTGTCGATTATAATAAAATCATTACCGGTACCCTGGTATTTATAAAAAGTCAATTGCATATTTATGCTAGTTTATTTTGGCAAGCACGTCGGTATCTACCACCCGCTCTAGTTGCTTGAAGTCGCTGCCAAACTGTAATTTATAAACCTGATCGGTGCATTTAATATAATATTCCTGATCAACCTCATAAAGTGATACATTGGAATAATCCATAAAACCGTAAAGCATGATCTTGTTTTTGGTGAAGCGATATCCTTTGGAGTTGAGAGGAGTGCGCCAGAATTCTATGAAGTATAAATTAGAATAATTGGTTTCAACTCCTGCATTTTTTTCCGCTGTTGTATCCTGTGGCAGTGAAGACCCAATATTTATGAGTTTTACATTTTTTACGGAGAGCAGTTCATCGGTAGCCACATTTAGTTCCGAATCTTCTTTAATAAGACTGTCTACCTCGTGATAATTTATTTTAGGCGAATTTCCAAGATGAATTTTAAAACGTTCTTTATTTTTATTTTTTTCATCATCCTCAGCCTTAACATTTTTAACGGGCTGTTCTATCACAGTTATTTGTTCTTTAGCAGCGTCTTTTAGTTTGTTGAAAATGTCGGTAATTTTAAAAATAAAAAAGCCTACGCCAATTACCAATCCTATGGAAACTCCGAAAATAAAAGTTGGTATTTTACGCTTAAGCCTCATGAAATTCTATAGGTAAATTTAGCGAAAATTTCGGCTCCGGTTAAGCTTTGTTAAAAAGAAACTCATCTGCTTACTTTGATTGTAATTTTGTATTATTAAATAAATAAACACATTATACCTATGAAAAAGTTAGTTTCAACGTTAGCGGTAGCTTGTTTCGGAGGCTTTGTTGCTCTTACAAGCGCCCATTTTTTATACAACAATGAGAGTAAAAATGTGAGCCAGGTTTTCCAGCCTAACCAAAATTCAAAATATGTTCTTACTACCGGAGCAACGAATCCGTTGGCCGGTTTAACGTCGGATTTTACAATGGCCGCCGAAAAATCGGTTAACTCGGTGGTGCATATTAAAACAACCAGCGAGCAGGTAAACAATTTAAACTATGATCCGTTTGCAGAATGGTTCTTCGGACCACAAAAGCGTCAGCAAAATTATATTCAGCAGGGCAGCGGGAGCGGGGTAATTATTAGTGACGATGGTTATATTGTTACAAATAATCATGTGGTGGCAGGAGCCGATAAAATTGAAGTGGTTCTTAATGATCGCCGCACATACGTGGGTGAAATTATTGGTACCGACGCAAGCACGGATGTTGCGCTTGTCAAAATCAAAGAAAAAGGTCTTCCTTTTTTAACTTATGGTAACAGTGATGCGGTAAAAGTTGGCGAATGGGCGCTTGCAGTAGGTAATCCTTTTAATCTAGAGAGTACTGTTACAGCAGGTATTATAAGCGCAAAAGGAAGAAACAATATTTTGGACAACAATAAAAGGCCTATTGAATCGTTCATACAAACGGATGCGGCGGTAAACCCCGGAAACAGCGGTGGCGCTTTGGTAAATACAAATGGCGACCTGATAGGAATAAATACCGCTATCGCTTCAAACAACGGGGCTTACCAGGGATATTCCTTCGCGGTGCCTGTTAACATAGTAAAAAAAGTAGTGAGTGATATTGTAGAATTTGGAACCGTTCAGCGTGCTTATTTAGGAGTGAATATTCAGGATATTGATGCGAGACTCGCGCAGGAAAAAAATATTAAACAGTTAAACGGAATTTACGTAAAGGGATTAACATTGGGCGGTAGCGCGCAGGATGCAGGAATTGAAGAAGGAGACGTAATTACAAAAATACAGGACGTAACCGTAAAGAGTGTAAGCGAATTGCAGGAACAAATAAGTAAGTATCGTCCGGGCGATAAAATAAATACAACTGTTTTAAGAAACAATAAAGAACTGAGTATGGAAGTAGTTTTAAAGACGCTTGATAACACAACGCGATTGATTAAAAAAAGTGAGATCGTAAATAAATCGGTGAACGCTCTTGGAGCTGATTTTTATGAAGTGGACAATGCCGAGTTGACAAAATTACGGATATCAAACGGTGTAAAAATCGGTAAGCTTAGCAACGGTAAGTTAGCACAAGTGGGAATTAAAGAAGGATTTATCATCACAAGCATTGATAAGAAAAAAGTAAGTAAGGTAGAGGACATTACAACCCTTCTTTCAAATAAGAGCGGGGCAATACTTGTAGAAGGGTTTTACCCAAATGGTTCAAGGGCCTATTATGGGTTTGAATTATAAATAAATTAGTTGGTAATAAGAAAAGGCTTCCTGTTTGGGAAGCCTTTTTACTAAATAAAAGACATGGTTCGCGTTAACTAAAAGGATTTAGATTAAGTGGGATTTTTTTTGGTCTCTTATTTAAATTATCTTTAGTGTTTAACTCCATAGGTGAAATATTTACTATCTGATAAAATCATAGCAAATGCAATATGTACGATAGTATGCATTTGTAATCTTTCTATTTTAAAAGCGCAATTCCCAAACCCTCTGGATTTTAATTCGGCAACGAACGCCGCAAATAACGGAACTATCCCATTAGGATCCAATGATCTGCATTGGACGGTTGCTTTAACAAATAGTTTGGGCATTTACGTTCCAGCCGTTAATTGTGGCAATCAAGCCACGTGTTGTTGGGTTAATTCACCTTATCCTAATGCAAATTGGATCACCTATCCTCATACATGTTCTTCTTCTCCGGCTGAGCACTCTTGTTTGGGGAACGTGGATGAGTTTTATAAACTAACCTTCAATTTACCGGGCACTAATTGCGGACAGGCTATTAATACTGCAAGCGCCTATTGTTTATCGCTTGATTTTTTCGCTGATAATTGGGTCTCCGAAATTTATGTCAACAATATAATAACTTTTATAAATCCGAATGGGTTTCCTTATGGGGCTTCTGGCTTTAGTTCCCCCCTAACTGTATGCCTTTGTAATAATTGGATGTCAGGTTCTAATACAGTCATAGTTCATGTTAAATCAGGAGCGCCAACTTTTCCGGGGTGGACAGGATTTTTAGTCCAGGCGAATCAAACTGTAAATACCACAGTGGGAGTTCCGTTTAGCGCCACTATTAATCAAAGTAACGTTTCGTGTTTTGGTGGAAATAATGGAAGCGCAACAGTAACGGCAAGTGGAGGCAGCTCGGGTTTTACATATAGCTGGATTCCCTCCGGTGGTACCTCAAACATTGCAAACGGCCTTTCAGCAGGAAATTACTCTGTTATAGTTTCTTCTGGTAGTTGCTCTACTACAGCAACATTCACCATCACTCAACCCGCAGCATTTTCTATTAACGCTTCCTCCAACACTACATTATGTCCTGGTTCCAATGTTGTTCTAACAGCAAGTGGCGCCTCTACTTATTCATGGAACACAGGCGCTTCAAGTTCTTCCATTACAATAAATTCCCCCGGCAATTATGTTGTAACCGGAGTTAATGCTTCAGGGTGTACCAACTCAAAAACGATTACGGTTACTTCGGGACCGTCTCCAACAATTAATATTAGCGGAACAAATACGATATGTGTTGGTTCCGCGGCAGTACTGACAGCTAACGGGGCAAATACTTATACCTGGAACACCGGCCAGCAAAGTAGTGGCATTTCTGTATCGCCGCCGGCAACAACCGTTTACAGTGTAACAGGAAGTTCACCAGGGGTGACATGTTCATCTACTCAAACAGTTGTAGTAACAGTAAATGCATTTTTAACATTGGGTATTTCAGGTTTAACATCTATCTGCACTGGTAATTCAACAACGCTTACTGCAAGCGGCGCTAATTCATACTCCTGGAGTACGGGAAGCCAATCTAATACTATAAGTGCTGTTCCGCTATCCAATTCTAATTTCAGTGTTGTAGGAACAAATACTCTAACCGGATGTACGGGAAGTATAGGGATTACAGTAACAGTAAATCCTTTGCCCCAAATTTCAGTGAATAGTCCTTCAATCTGTCCCGGAAAGTCTGCACTACTTGCGGCTTCAGGGGCAAATACGTACACCTGGAGTAACGGCGCATTCACTCAAAGCACCTCTGTTAATTCATCAGGTATTTATACAGTAAACGCTGCTAGTAGTTCCGGATGTTTAAATAGTACAACGGTTAACGTTACACAACTTTCGTTACCATCGTTAACAATTAGCGGTGCAAATGTTGTGTGTCAGTCGCAAACCTCTTCTTTAGTTGCTTTCGGAGCCACTTCATATACGTGGAGCACCGGAGCATTAACACAAACGGTATTTCTGCAAAATAATGCAAGCTCAATTTATTCAGTTTCTGGAACCGATAATGCAACAGGTTGCACCAACACACAAACTTTTGCCGTAAATGTTAATCCCCTTCCAACTATCTTGCTTTCAGGAAATGCAGTAACCTGCGATGGCGCATCAACAACTTTAATGGCAAGTGGTGCAGACACTTATTCATGGAGTTCAGGTCAAACAAGTTCTCAAATAACGGTGAATCCGCCTGGCACAAATGCGTATGTAGTAACGGGAACAAATACTATAACCGGTTGCCAAAATTTTAGTTCTTTAACTGTTACAGTCAGCGCCACGCCCAACCTTAATGTTACAGGAGGCACCATTTGTGCAGGCCAACCCTTTACATTAATAGCTCAAGGCGCCAGTTCATATGTATGGAATACAGGTGCAACAACCGCCAGCGCCGTAGTTTCCCCTATTGTTAATAGTGTTTATACTGTTACTGGTTATGGAACATCACCCGTTTGTAATATCAGCAGAACGGTTCAGGTAAATGTAAAGGCTGCCCCGCAACTCACTCTTAATACGAACTACCTAAGCATTTGTAAAGGCAGCAGTGCGGTTTTAAGTGTTACCGGTTCCAACTCTTATATTTGGAGTGATGGTCAAACAAACAGTACTATATTAATTGCGCCTGCGGCCTCAATGATATATTCAGTCTCTTCATTAGAAGCCGGGAGCGGTTGCATATCAACAAAAACAGTCCAGGTGCAGGTAAATGATTTACCCGATGTAAGGATTATAGGTGACACTACTTTATGTGATGGCGAAAGAACGGTGCTGGCGGCCAGCGGTGCAAATTCCTATACCTGGAGCACTTCGGCAACTACTAACAAAATCGACGTGCTAATTAATGAAAATGCTCTTTATTTTTTATTTGGATTTAATACACAAACCGGGTGTAGCAATATGGACTCTATACGTTTAGGTAACTCAGAAAAATGCTGCGAAATATACATTCCTAATTCCTTCACACCTAATGAAGATGGGATTAATGAGAATTTTGGTGCACTTTCTTTATGTAAGTTTACTGAATTTAAATTTTTTATTTTTGATAAATGGGGGGAGCAAATTTTCTCCAGTAATGATATTAATTTGAAATGGAATGGGTACTATAAAGGTGAGCTTTGCAAACAAGATGTGTATGTATATATGTTAAGGGCTAAAAGAAAAGGTGTTAGTATAAAAACGTATATCGAAAAAACAGGACACGTCTCCCTCATTAGATGAAATTAAAAAGAGAGGCTGTATCAAAAGTCTGATTTTGCCGTCATTCTGAACTTGTTTCAGAATCTGATCTCAGCAAAATCAACCGGTATAGAGATGCTGAAATAAATTCAGCAGGACTATTTTGGACTTTTGATACAGCCTCTTTTTAGTTTATTATAAATTAAATTTATTTTTTAATACGTTCAACGTAATTACCTGTGCGGGTATCTATCTTAACCCAATCTCCTTCATTAAAAAATAAAGGCACATTAATTTCGGTTCCGGTATCAATAGTGGCACGCTTTAACGTGTTTGTAGCCGTATCACCTTTCATGCCTGGCTCTGTGTAAGTTATTTGTGATTCAATAAAAGTAGGTGCTTCAGCTATGATCGGTTCATCACCTTCAAAACTTACTTTAACTTCCATGCCTTCCTTTAAAAATTTGGCGCCATCGCCAAACATGGTCATTGGTATATGAACCTGCTCAAAGTTTTCATTATCCATAACAACTGCAAAACCATTTTCAGGATAAATGAACTGCATCATTTTATAATCCACTCGAACAACTTCAACTAATTCTCCACTCCGGAAACGGTTTTCAGTTTGCTTGCCATTTTTTAAATTCCTCATTTTTGCCTGGTAAAACGCGCGTAGATTTCCTGGAGTTCTATGCTGGTATTCCATAATCTGAACTAACTCACCATTAAATCTTATAATTGATCCAACTCCAATATCGCCTGTGTCTGCCATTTTATTTATTTTTTTTTACTTTTTTATAATTTTCAAATATAGTATTTTTTGATGCAATTAATCGTTAAGATCATGCACTACGCCCATAGAAGCAAATTTTTCTATACGTTTATTTATTCTTTCAACCGGCGTATCCTTGCTTAAAGTTGCAAGATGCTTTAAAATTTCTTTTTTAACTGTAATAAACATTTCTTCGGGATTGCGATGCGCGCCACCTACAGGTTCCTTAATCATACCGTCAATAAGTCCGTTCTTGCTCATGTCTTCGGCCGTAAGTTTCAGGGCTTCCGCCGCTTTTTCTTTAAAGTTCCAGCTGCGCCACAAAATAGAAGAACAGCTTTCAGGTGAAATTACAGAGTACCATGTATTTTCAAGCATAAGTACTTTATCGCCAATGCCTATTCCTAATGCCCCGCCACTAGCACCTTCGCCAATAATGATGCAAATAACCGGCACCTTTAATTGTGCCATTTCGAGTAGGTTCCGGGCAATCGCTTCGCCCTGGCCGCGCTCTTCGGCTTCCAGGCCCGGATATGCACCCGGCGTATCAATTAACGTAACAATAGGTTTATTGAATTTCTCGGCAAGTTTCATTAATCTTAAGGCCTTGCGATACCCTTCAGGATTAGCCATTCCGAACCTTCGAACTTGGCGCATTTTGGTATTTATCCCTTTTTGCTGACCAATAAACATAACGGTTTGCCCGTCAATCTCTCCAAACCCGCCAACCATCGCCTTGTCATCGCCCACCGTGCGGTCGCCATGTAATTCAATAAAGGTTTTGTTAGACAGATGTTCAATATAAGCAAGGGTATAGGGCCTCTCAGGATGCCTGCTAACCTGCACGCGCTGCCATGGTGTTAAATTACCGTATAGTTCTTTGGTTTTTTCGAGAACATGATTCTCCAATTCCTTTATTTTTTCTGTGAGATCAACTTTGCTTTTTGAAGATACTTCTCTGAGCTTGGTTAATTCAGTTTCTAAATCCTGGATTGGTTTTTCAAAATCCAAATAAGTCATTTAAGAATGTTAATTAGTTAGGGGGGCAAAAGTACCAATTTTTAGCGAAAAAGAATAGTTTTTCGATAACCGGCTGATGTCTAAAGGATTATTTTACAACAATACGCCCTAAAAGTTTGTTAACACGACTTTTAAGTGTTGTAAGGTGAAGTATTTCCTGCAAAATGCCCTGAGTTTCATCCGGAGTGCAGGTTTTCAATAATTCCTGCTTTAAGGAAATATAATGGTTTAGTTTTTTTTCTTTCAAGCTGAATAATAAGTGCTGCGAAGATTTTTTAATATTTGAAATCTCAGTAGAAACATAAACACCAAAATGGGCCCATTTTTCGCTGAGTTCATAATTATTCATTACATGATTAATTACAAAACTACTGATAATGGGATCCTGCGACATTGAAAAATGTTGTAAATTAGGAAGTCGCTGTTCAGAAAGTTCTTTTATATACTCATCCAAAACGGTTTGGTGGATAGGGTTTTCAAAAGATATTTCATCCCGCCATAATTCAAACAAAATAAATTCGGCGAGTGTAATTTCCAGATCATGCTTTTCCTGATGTTCGTCTTCTGCGTCAATAGTAATTAATATATTTCCATGCGTTAACATGATGCGTAATAATTCTTTTTCTTCGGCATCAAAGTTTAAAGGTTCTTTTTCTTGTTTTACTTCAGGCGTAAACTCCTGTGGAATATCATCTGGGTGGGGCCCCTGGTAAACTTCAGGGTCAACTGATGTTTTATTTTTAGAAGTAATCTTTCTCCTGATTTTATTTACCTCTAACTGAAGAATAGATTCTTCAATCTCCATAATGTTGGCGCAATCTTTAATATAAATGCTCCGGATAATATTATCGGGGATCAATGAAATGCTTTCAACAATATCTTTGATTACTCCAGCACGTTTTATCGGATCATTTTTAGTTTCACCGGTAATTTTTTTTGCTTTAAATATTAAAAAATCCTGAGCGTTCGCAACAATGTAATTCTGAAATTCATCTATTGTAACTTTTCTGCTGAAAGAATCAGGATCATCGTTGTTGGGAAACATCAGCAGTTTCACGTTCATCCCCTCTTCAAGTAATAAAGGAATGGCGCGGTTACTTGCTTTCTGTCCAGCATCGTCGCCATCATATAAAACAATAATGTTATTTGTAAAACGATGAATGGATTTTATTTGTTCAACCGTTAGCGATGTACCGCTTGATGCCACAACATTTTCAACACCTGCCTGATGCATGGCAATAACATCCATGTATCCCTCCACCAGATAACAGCAATCTTTATTTTGGATAGATTTTTTACCCAGCCATAAGCCGTAAAGAATTTTACTTTTGTTGTATATATCCGTTTCGGGACTATTAATATACTTGGCTGTTTTTTTATCACTGCTAAGGGTTCTTCCTCCGAAAGCCACCACGCGGCCTCCATCGTCCTGTATCGGAAACATTACACGGCCTGCGTAACGATCAAAAATATCTTTAACCGTTATTTCATTTCCTTCTGTAAACGTATTACTTAAAATACTCATGCCTGTTTTAACAAGGTATTTGGGCATGTAACCTGCTTTTACAGCATCTTCGCTAAAGGCGCGGCGTGCTTCTAAACTGTAGCCCAACTGAAATTTTTCTATGATATCATTACGAAGACCACGTTCCTGAAAATAACCCAGACCAATAGAGCGCCCTTCATCACTGTTCAGCATCTTGTCAGTGAAATAGCGTTGCGCGTATTGCATCACTATCATTAAACTGTCGCGCTCTGTGTTTCTTTCTTTTTCTTCAGGAGTAATTTCCCGCTCAATAATTTCAATCGAGTATTTTTTTGCAAGCCATCGCAATGCTTCAGGATAACTTAGCTGCAGATGGTCCATTATAAAATTAACGGAGTTGCCGGCTTTTCCGCAGCCGAAACATTTGTAAATGCCTTTAACCGCAGAAACAGTAAAAGAGGGAGATTTTTCTCCATGAAAAGGACAAAGGCCTAAAAAGTTTGCCCCGCGTTTTTTAAGGGTAATAAATTCGCCCACCACTTCTTCAACCCTTGCGGCATCAATGATCTTATCAACTGTTTCTTTAGGTATCAAAAAAGCGTAATTTTGAAAGAGTTTCTAATTTAATATAAAAATAATGAAAGAGATAAATTTACGCTATTCTTCCCTGATTCTGATCTTTTTTTTAAGTGCTTTGGTTGCCCGTTCACAGGAAACGACTGAGGAAATTCAGGTTAAAGATCCTTATATAAAATTGTCGAAACAATTTATAGGTGCAGTTAAAAGAAACGAATACCACAAAAATTACCGGTTTTTTGATTCCAGTTTTTATGGCAAAGCTATTTCAGCACAAACGCAAAAAATGGTGGAAGATTTTATTCGGGAAAAAGGGCCTATAGTAGCGATCGAAAAAACAGTAGCCGATACCCAGGGATGTAAAATGGCCACTGCAACTTCCATTAGAACAGCTAAAGGAAAATATTTATGGTATCAGTATTTTGACCAGGGCCAGCGTATTCAGCGCTTTCATGTGGATACACTCAGTGCTCAATGGTTTTATGTGCCTAAGGAACTCACCAACAAAAATTTCTCGAGAAAGGAAGTGACCATTGAACCAAACGCGTTTATAAAACTTCCGGGCAGTTTATATGTGCCGGGTGGGAACAAAAAGAGTCCTCTTGTTATTTTGGTTCACGGGAGCGGACCACATGACCGGAACGTTAGTGTAGGAAGAAACAAGGTTTTTTTAGACATAGCTCTTGATTTGGTTCAGAAAGGAGTTTCGGTTCTTATTTATGACAAACGTACATATGTGTATCAGTATCATGATCCTTTCCCGATGGATAGCATGGATTATTATTCTGAAACGATTGAAGACGCGGTTGCCGCCTTTAAACTGGCCAAATCATTTAAAGATATTGATACAGGTCGTATTTATATAGCCGGGCACAGCCAGGGTGCGTTATGCGGACCATTGATTGCCAGGGAATGCAAAGGTTTAAAAGGACTGATACTGCTTGCGGCACCCGGACGAAGTTTGCTTGAGATTATACCTGAACAGTTGGATTATGTTAATTCATTACAGAACGAAAAAGAAAAGGAAAAAGCGGTGGAAGTAAGTAATGCCATCAAATGGCAGGTAAAAAACGCATTAAAACCTGATCTCACTTTAAAAAGTAAGGTTATGCTGCCCTTTGGCGCCAAAGCTAAATATTGGTTGATGGACAGAAATTATAAAGTACTTGATGAAGCAAAGAAACTGACACTGCCGGTTTATTTATTGCAGGGAGGGCGCGATTACAATGTAACTAAAAAAGACTATGACCTTTGGCTGGAAGCAATGAAGGGAAAACCAAACTTCAAGCCTTATTGGTTTGAAGACCTGGATCATTTGTATTTTGAAGGACACGGCATGGCAAAGCCGGAGGACGTTATAAAACCAAATCATGTATCAAAAAAAATAACTGATAAACTGGTGGAAATAATAACCGGAGGGAAGTAGCGGATAGGGCCCGCCTTAGCGGGCACCCTTTCCAAGGAGAGGGTAGCTTCTCGTTTATTAACGTATTTGTCTGTTCTTTTAGTATCCCCCTCTAAGAGGGGTTGGGGGGAGGGAGAGGAAGCCTTGATTTTTTTTTACGTCCCCTCCGATTTCCTTTTCTGCCCTAACGGGCACCTCTCCAGGGAGAGGGATAGCTTCTCAGTTTTCTAATTCCTTTATTGTTTCAAAATAATTGTTCTCACCTTAATTATTTGATACAACACTTCTTCATCTTTAAACCTTATTACTTTAAAACCGGCCTCTTCTAAATTTTTTTGCCTTATTATATCATTTTTAATTACCTCCGCTAAGGTGTGTGTAACCATCTACTTCAATAATTAATTTTAATTCATTGCACATAAAATCTGCAATGTAATTTAACACCGGCTGCTGTCGGTTAAATGTATAACCCATTTGCTTTGCCCTGAACGCATATTTCCATAAACAAACTTCCGATTTAGTCATTTGACTGCGGTTTTCG
>JAOQAF010000131.1 GCA_025963735.1 Bacteroidota bacterium | reverse complement strand
TGTATTTCAATTTTTAAATTCGGATTTTCAATCAGATATTCAGCAAAAGACTGAAGGATCAAAGTGCTTTCTTCTTTTACATCTGCACTATTTGTGTTGTAGTAAATATTATTAATTACAAAACTTTTTCCCGGATCGGCCTTTGCAACATTTAATTTAATTTCAGCCGGCGGGCTGTTAAAGCTTGCTTTCTTCATATCTACAATTACAGAGTTAAAAGCCACGCTGTCCTTTTTAACCGTTATGATCAGATTATCTTTCTTTTTTAAACTTATGGCCGCCATCCAATTACCCGTAATACTGTCTACCACAGCATTTGTTTTTTCTTTTGTAACTGTATTTTTTATTTCAACTATAGCACCTGTAACAGGGTTTCCCTCCTTATCCTTTATACTTCCTTTGGTGAACACCATTTCCTGGGGTCGTGCTTCAGGATAAAGATCAAAACTATAAAGATCATAACGGCCTACGCCTTTGCCTCTTACCTTACCCTCATCATAGCTGAAAAAATAACCGCTTTTTGTATCGCTGCTCACAAAAAATCCGGTATCATCGGTGCCACCGTTAATAGGAGAGCCAATGTTTTCGGGCTCCATCCACTCTCCTTTGTCGTTTTTCCTTACTAAAAAAATATCATATCCGCCAAAACCAAACTGGCCCGTGCTGCTAAAATACAGGGTTTCGCTATCGCTGTGTATAAATGGCGTTTTTTCATCCCCACGGGTATTTATTTTTGGACCTAAATTCTGCGGCACGCTCCAGATACCGCTTTTAGGATCTTTTTTGGTAACATAAAGATCTATGCCTCCATATCCTCCGGGTCTGTCGCTTGCAAAATAAAGAGTCAATCCGTCGGCAGCAATGCTAGGCTGACTATCCCAATAAACGGGGTGGTTCACTACAGCGCTTAATTTTCGCATTTCCCCCCACGAATCATCAACGTTATCTGTTACGTATATGTCACAATTTGGCTGAGCGCCGCCTTCCTGGCGTTGCATTGCAAAATACAAATGTTTGTTATCAATAGAAATACTGCAACCTCCCTGGTTGTCTTCTGTTTCATTAAAAGGAAATGGCATTGGTTCACCCGAATTAAACATACCTGTTTTATCCCTTAGTGCAACCATAAAAACCTCTTTTTCTTTATCACTCTCATATACCTTGTTCAAATTTTTTATTGGCAAACGTCTTACAAAAAAACATTTTTTATCGTCCGGTGAAATATAAGCCAGGTACTCATCACGCTCTGTAGATACACCTTTGACTACCTTTGGATCGAAAGGAACTCCTTTTTTAAGACTGTTTTCTTTTTTAGCCGATTTAATCATCATTTTAGCCTGATAAATTTCTTCATTGTAATCTTTCGCGAACTTACTTCCTTCTTCATCTTTAAAGGCAATAAATTTTTCAAGATACTTAACTGCCGAATCATTCTTTAATTGTTCGTAATAATCAAAGCCAATGTAATAATAAGGCTCACTGTGTATTTGCGGACATGAACGGATAGCTTTTAAAAAATACGGAACTGCCGGTGTAAACGGTTGCTCGCCCAGCTTTTGCCTTACAATAATTTCAAAACCCATTTTTAAATTGGCCTCCGCGAAATCAGGTTCTAATTCAAGTGCCTTATTTAAAAATTCGAGACGCTCAGGTTTTTTGTACTTTTTTTTATCGCACCCTTTCTCGTACAACTGAATCGCTTTTTTATTCAGGTCTTCATTACATAGTTTTTTAGAATCTTCATCCTCCTGAGCTTTAAACAGAAATGATGAAAAAATAATAATATAAAAAAGGATTGTTTTTTTTCGCATTGGTTAAAAATTAATTATGGCCCTTTATACTAACATATTGCCGCAACAAATTTACTATTAAAGAATGCAGATTGTAAATTATTAGCAATCTTTTGTTTTACTGGCGCACACCGCCCAGAACCAAATGAAACGGCCCGATTCTTGTAACTTTAAGGCATGAGAATTATTTTAATTTTACTTTTTTCGGGCGTTTGTTTTGTCTGTTTATCGCAGAAACGAAAGGCAGATCTTTATATTACAAAACTGAATGATGGCCAGTTTACCATTGACCATTCTAAAAAGGCGAGTTTTTCCATGAATAGTCCCGAAGCATTTAGACTTATTAAAACAGGCAAGTCTGTTACTCCCAAATTGATTGCTGCCCTTAACGACAGCTCTAAAACCATAATGGCCCACCTTGTTCTTTGTCACATCTATTTTAAGCATGTTTCCTTTGCCGGGCCCAAAGTATTAGTGACAAATGAAGGTGATCTGAATAAATATTTTCTTGGCCAGGAAAAAGCGGAAGGTTTAACCATTAGCGAAACCAATATTAACGGAAAGTATACTATGTTTGTTTTACCCTCCGACCGAACATCCATAATTGAATATTGGAAAAAACGAGCGAAAAATACATCCTGAATTGTTGTTGCCTTTCCAAAAAAAAACGCCCCGCTAATTAATAGTGGGGCGTTCTGTTATTCATTAATTATTTATTCTTTTACAATTTTCAAAGTCTGGGAGCTTCCTGCTTTGGAAACAAGTTTTAAAGAGTAAATGCCATTGGCAAGGGATGCAATATTAAATTTAAATTCAGGCTTATCCTTTGTGAAACGGGCCGTTTGCTTTAAACTTAATTTGCCAAGGGCATCGTATAACTCCACATTCACATCAACATTTTTAGGTGAGTTCATTCTCAAAATCACATTATCAATTGCGGGATTAGGATAAATATTAAAGCTTGCATGATTAGCTTCTATTTCAATAATTCCTACGCAGGTTATGTTAGTTACCGAGAACGTAGCGGTAGATTTACATCCACCGTTAGAAGCCGTTACCGAATACGTCCAATCGATTGTGGGCACATAAGACGCGGTTGGTCCGTTACCACCGTTATTACTCCACGTATAAGAAGAAGCACCCGAAGCTGTTACCTTTACTGTATCCTGATCGCATACAGTAGCGCTGTTAATAGAAAGCGTTAAAGAAGGAAAGGAATACGCTGTTATTGTTTTTGTTACAACAGGTCCTGCACCGAAACTATTTCCTGAAATTAATGAAACAGTATAAGTTCCAGGCGTTGAAAAATTAAGTGTTGGGCTTTGCACTGTTGGTGAATTAAAAACCACACCGGCAGAAGGCGTAATGCTCCAGCTCCAGCTCGTAGGAGTGTTGGTTGAATTATCTACCAGGGCTTTATCAAGACCCACACATAAACTCCCATAATAAGAGAAGTTAGGAACAGGCGCTGCAGTCACAGGAATAACATCGCCCTGGTAAACACCACGACCATAAGTGGCAGCGAAAATTTTACCGGGAGCAGCAGGAGACATTTCCATGTCCATTACCGAAACGTTAGGTAAGCCGGTATTGTACAAAGTCCAGTTGGCAGTTGAATTATCCTTGTAATAAATACCCACGTCCATACCAATATAAATACGGTCATTCGATCCCGGTTCATATACTGAACAGTTGGCAGGTAAATTAGGGAGGTTTGAGGTAATATTCATCCACGTTGCGCCACCGTCAACTGTTTGAAATACTTTTCCTGTAAGGGCAAAACCGCTAACCGTTACCCACGCTTTATTAGGATCGGTTGGGCTTATAGTAATAAAACTGGTATTACCCGGAACGTTTTGAGTCACGTTGGTCCAACTGGTACCACCATCTGTTGTTTTCCGAATTGAGCCCGGATACAACACATACATTACCTGATTGTTCGAAGGTGCGACTGCAAACTCAGTAATAGACCCACTTCCACCTGTTGTTCCCATTTGTGTCCAGTTCGTTCCAAGGTTGCTTGAAATAAACATTTGATTGCGACCGCAATAAATCGTACTTGCATTTACAGGGTCCTGTTTCCATGGAGTTACCCATGCACCAGTTCCTGTAATTCCTGTAGAGATACCTGCCCAGCTTGCACCGCCATTTGTTGAGCGATAAATGTTACCGTTATACTGTTCGCCGAACATTACATTATCGTTTGTTCGGTCAATAAAACAATCCATTCCATCTCCCGCTAAACTTGCCACATAACTAGCCCCGTTTTTGATATTTGTTCCGTTATCCTGATGTCCTGTAATCCATTTGTTTGCCGTTAATCCTGATAACCCAATTTTATAGATCTGAGCAATATTCCTTTGGGCTGTTAAATCAGTCCATGCTGATCCGGTGTAAGAATATATACCCCCATCATTTGTTGAATATAAAGTTCCGGATGGTGAATATTCCAATTCGTGGATATCTGCATGTATAAATGGCGGCGAACCTGTGCCTACCCAGCAGCCAATGTTTGTCCATGTTGCCCCGTCATTTAAAGAGCGCCACACGTTAACTCCCCCAACCACAATTTCATTAGGGTTTGTTGGTGAAGCAGCGATAGCAAGATCGTACCATCCCTGTCCGGTACCGGTATAACTTCCATTACATGCGTTTCCTATAATATTAGGTGAAGTTGACGCTGTTACAAAGCTTGCCCCGTCGTTGGTTGAACGGTAAACACCCAATAACTGACTGTCGGAACTTCTGCTCGCAACAACATATACATTGGATGGGTTTGTAGGTGTTACTGCTATTTCCATTCTGTTACTTCCTGAAACAGGAATGCCGGTTGAAACCTGTGTAAAAGAACTGCCGCCGTTTGTTGAACGAAAGAAAGATGTTCCTGAAACATATACAATGGAAGCATTACCCGGGTTAAATTTTATATCCCAGATATTTGAATTTAACACAACAGACCATGTTGCCCCTGCATTGATACTTCTATATACTCCTACGCTTGTTGCCGCAAAAATTATTTGTGAGTTGGTAGGGTCAAAAGCTAATTTATGAATAACCTTTAATTGTGAAATTGAAAAAACCAAACTGGACAATGTCCATGTAGATCCCGCATCTGTTGATTTATAAAGACCATCGGAACCCACAGGTGAACCTGATAACATATCATCGCCACCACCTGTAGCCAGATACATAATGTTAGGATTACTCGGATCAACTAGTAAATCGGAAACCGCGCTAACTGGCAAATTATCAGTTTTAGGAGTCCAGGATGTGCCTCCGTTTAAGCTTTCCCATAAACCACCACCTGCCGAGCCGGCATAAATAGTCGAAGAATTAGAAGGATGAAACGTTACAAAATTATCGCGGCCTGCTTTTCTTGGTAAACCTCCTACCAGTCCGGTTGGCGCCCCGAAAGGACCAACGGCAGTCCAACTGGCTGACATAACCGAATTACTACCGGAAGGCTTATTGGCGTTAAACACCGCGTTTGGATTCTTAACTAAAAAATCAGAATAATTTTTAGCAGCCTGATTTAATACTGAGATATCGCCTGTAGGATACACTCGCGGGGCGACAAAATATTCCCAACGCTTAAAAGCTTTGTAGCCGGTACTTTTTACGCTTAGGTCCTTGTCTTTAAAATATTCATAAAAGTCTTTTTGGATTTCATACAGATTTGCATTAGGCTTACTTGCTTTCTCTATCCAATCTTGTGAAAAATAATTTTTGGAAAGTAATACCAAAGAGAGCAATAATAAAAGTTTTCTCATTTTAATGGGCTTTATTAATTAATTAATTCTACACGTTTGTTTTACTACAACGGCAATCTAAGCTAATGAAAACAAGCCTAACGGCAAAACGTTTTAACAAAAATAAACCCGGATAACGAAAACCATAGATACATCAAAGAAGGCATTTGCAAAAAACACTTGACAAGGCTTTAAAATCAATGTATCTTAGTAAGGTAATATAAAACAGTAATAACTGATTTATACTTCATGTTTTTTCGGAATTTAACCTCCAGCCGAAAAATAAATTAATTATACACGTATGGAATTTGTTGATTATTATAAAATATTAGAACTCGATAAGAACGCTACCCAGGCCGATATTAAAAAAGCGTATCGTAAACTGGCGCGTAAATATCATCCCGACCTTAACCCGAATGATACCACGATGAAAAAAAAATTTCAGCAAATCAATGAGGCGAATGAAGTTTTAAGTGATCCTGAAAAAAGAAAAAAATTTGACAAGTACGGTAAAGACTGGCAACATGGCGCCGAATATGAAAATGCAAACCGACAACATTCTGGCGGTGGAGGTGGCTTTACCCAGGGAAACAGAGGCCAGGGCGGTTTCAGCAACGAAGAAGACTTTTCAGATTTTTTTGAATCGATGTTTGGAGGAGGTGGCTCGCCCTTTGGCGGAAGCAGAAGCAATGTAAGATACAAAGGTCAGGACTTAAACGCGGAGCTTAAGCTGGATATAAAAGATGTTTACAAAACACAAAAACAAACTCTGACAATAAACGGCAAACAAATCCGCTTAACCATTCCTGCTGGAGTTGAAAACGGACAAACAATTAAGATAAGCGGACACGGTGGGGAGGGCAGAAATAATGGTCCGAACGGCGATTTATACATTACCTTTTTAATTTCAAATTCAACCCGTTTCAGGCGCGAAGGAAATAATTTGTATACAACTGCTGAACTGGATATTTATACGGCGGTACTGGGGGGTGAAGTAATGGTTGAAACTTTTGACGGGAAAGTAAAATTAAATGTTCCGCCCGAAACACAAAACGGAACAAAAATAAAACTGAAAGGTAAAGGCTTTCCGGTTTATAAACAGGAAGGAATGTTTGGTGATTTATATATCACGTATCAGATAAAAATTCCAACAAAACTTTCAGAAAAAGAAAAAGAACTTTTTAAAGAATTATCTAAACTTCATAAACATGAAAAATGAAGACCTTATTCCGATCGAGCTTTTGTGCACACATTACAAAATTGAATATTCATTTATTGAATCTTTAAATGAAATAGGTTTAGTTGAGGTAACCAAAGTTGAGAAAGCGCCTTATATTGAAAAAGAACATTTAAGTGAGGTAGAGCATTTAATGCGTTTACACCGCGACCTTGGCCTTAACCTGGAAGGAGTTGAAGCCGTTGCTTATTTACTGAAACGCATCGAAGAGTTAAAGCATGAAATTCTTTTATTGAAAAACAAGGCGGACCATTAAAATGAGTTGGTAAATAAAATGAACTTACCAGCTCCCGCCCGAACCACCGCCACCTGAGCTTCCCCCACCAAAACCACCAAAGCCGCCACCACCGCCTCCGCCAAATCCACCTCCCCCAAATCCGCCGCTGCCCCAAAACATTCTTCCTCCACGCGAAAACGTATAACCTCCTCTTCCGCCGCCCCCTCTGAAAATACTTCTTATTATCAGTATTATTATTACAATAATAAAAATCCAGGGCATGTGACGGTTGGAACCCCTGCTCCCCCTTTTTGATTCTTTACGTGTATAACTTACAACATCAATTTCTCCTTTGGCCAACTGCATAAGTTTATCAGTGGCCTTATCAAGCGCGGTAAAATTATCGCCCGTCTTTAAATAAGGATACATTTCTTCTTCCCTGATCCGTTTAGTGGCAAGATCCGGAATAGCGCCTTCAAGACCATAACCCACCGCAATAAAAAGATCCCTCCCGCCTGAACCTCCGGTTGGCTTCACTAAAATAGCAACACCGTTATTAGACCCTTTTTGACCTATACCCCATTCGTTAATGATTTTTGTTGCATAATCAGCCGCTTCAAGATTATTGAGATCATCAACAATCACAACGCAAATCTGGTTCGATGTCTGGTTGCTGAACACCTCCAGCTTTTCTTCGAGCTGTGCCGCCTGCGCGGGATTTAGAAACTGAGGAAACTCTTTTGACAGATTATTATATAATTTCGGAGGACTTGGTCTGTTTGCAATTTGAGCGTGCAAGGTTCCGAAAAACAATAAAAAAAGAAGACCAATTATATTTCTCATACTAATAAGAAATGGTATTGGTTAATTCATCTTTGTCATCATCTTTTCGCGGAAAATATTTTCCTAACTGTTCTCCGCATTCGAGAATACATTCCGACAAAGCCTCCGCTTTTCTTCCTTCTTTAAATTTTTTAATCAGAGCTGTCACAACATGGTCCCAGAATTCGCTCCCAAGTTTTTGATGGATGCCTTCGTCTCCCACTACTGCAATTTTTTTACTCATTGTGGCAATGTAAATTAACACGCCGTTACGTTCGGCGGTAGCGTGCATGTTTAATTTTGCGAATATTTTTTTCGCCGCTTTTAATTCGTTGCCAAAACAAAAATTTTCAATATGCAGTCTTATTTCGCCGGACGTTTTTTCTTCCGCCTTTGAAATAGATTGAACAAGCAATTGCTGCTCCTGTTCAGAAAAAAAATTACGGGCCGTTGGCATATATTAAACTGTGATGTACTATTAAAACTCAACCTTTGGCGCTTTCTCCGCCCCCGCTTCCGCTTCAAAGTATGGCATTGGTCCAAACCCGCCGGCTAACATGTTACCCGGGAAAAACTGAATGGACTTGTTGAATTCTCTTGCCAGCTCATTGTACTTCATACGTTCCACTGCAATTCTGTTTTCAGTGCCTTCCAATACTACACGCAGATCGGCAAAACCCTGGTTGGATTTTAAATTCGGATAATTTTCGCTTACCACTAATAAGCGGGATAAAGCCCCGCTTAACTCTCCCTGTGCCGCTTTAAATTTAGCGATAGAGTTTTCATCCAGGTTTTCAGGATTAATATTTACAGAAGTTGCTTTGGCACGCGCATTAATAACGGCTTCCAGCGTGCTTTTTTCAAAATTAGCTTCTCCTTTAACAGTGGCAACAATGTTTGGTATAAGATCGGACCGGCGTTGATATTGGCTTTCCACTTGCTGCCATTGGGCTTTGGCATTTTCGCGTAAGCCAACAAAACTATTACGTTTGTTACAGGCCCAAACACCTCCGAACAAAACAATTACTCCAAATACTAATACTATTATTAAACTCTTGCTCATAATATAATTTTTTGTAAAGATACATATAAAACAATCATGCACTTGGGGTTATAAGTAGCTTATTCTTTTTTTGCTGTTCATAAAAACTAAAAGTCAGATTGATCTTAATAATACCTTTGAGCTTAACAAAGACTTAATGGAAGCGAAAGACAGTAACGGCAATATTCTGAATGATGGTGATACCGTAACCTTAATAAAGGATCTAAAGGTAAAGGGCTCTTCAACTACACTTAAACGAGGCACAACGGTAAAGAACATCCGCTTAACCGACGATGCTTCAGAGGTAGAATGCAGATTAGGAGGAAGTCAGATGGTTTTAAGGACGGAATTCCTGAAAAAATCCTAAGGGAAAATAAATCTACAACTCACGTCATTTCTTCCCTTACTTAAGGATTCCATCTTTTTTTAATTGTTCACCAATTAATTTACTGAATTCTTTGGAATGCGTTGCCAGTCCATCGTAGCTATAAGTTTGCGACTGAGCTGACCATATTAATTCTTCGGAGTAGCTATCGTATAAATTGGTTTCCAGGTAATAAATTTCATCCTTGGTGTAATAAGCATCGTTATAGGCATACGGATAAGAGTAATTATAATATCCTCCAAAATTCCCATAATAGCCGAACCTTCCCATAGGCGAATACGCCCCGCCGGTATAACGTGATTCTGTTTCCTTTTTAAGAAGTGATACAGTTAAAATGGCATCACTGCCCTTCTTTCTAACAGCTTTGATTAAGGTTTCCTTATTAACGCTGTCGCGCTCAAAATTTGGCGGAAATTCATCAAGACTTTTAACGATACTCACCCCATGTTTGGTTAACACAGTTTCCAAATCTTTTTCAAGGGTTGATTTTGCAACCGTATTGCCCGTTAAGGCCGCGATAAAAATTGATTTATACACCTTATCGGTTTGTTTTGGGGTTTTCCATGAACCTGTAATTTTACTTGTAGGATAACAACAAACAAGCATAAGACATGGCAGAATAAAAAGTAATATTATTTTCTTCATACCTGTTCTTTGTAAAAGCTTGTGCCAGAAGTTTTCAAAATTAAAAAAGGCGAATTTGCGATTTTTAAAACGACATATTCCCGTAAAAAAACAAATTCGTACCTTCCGCAGAATTTAAAACTCAGTTTAAATAGTATTCTGTTAGCTGAGTTGAAGAAAAACATTTACATCATGGATATAATTAAAGATCTCAGACTAGCCGTACTTATTGACGCGGATAACGTGCCTTACTCTAACGTTAAAGGAATGTTTGAAGAAATTGCGAAGTATGGCACTCCTACTTTTAAACGTATTTATGCCGACTGGACAAAACCAACAGTTTCAGGCTGGAAAACAGTTTTACTTGAAAACGCAATTACACCCATTCAGCAATACAGCTATTCGAGCGGAAAAAATTCTAGTGACAGCGCCATGATTATTGATGCGATGGATATTTTATATTCGGGTAAAGTAGATGGGTTTTGCATCGTGTCAAGCGACAGTGATTTTACCAGGCTTGCCACAAGGCTGCGTGAAGCCGGCATGAAAGTGATAGGCATTGGTGAGAAAAAAACTTTAAAACCCTTTATAACAGCCTGTGATAAATTTATTTATTTTGAAATCTTAAAAAATAACAGGCCGATAATAAAAGAGAAACCTTCTCCTAACGCGAACGTTCGTTCTCCTAAAAAAGCGGAGCTCCCAAAGTCTCCCCCACCCCTAACAGGTATAGATGAAGAATTGATTAAACTTTTAAGTGATACCATTTCAGATGTAGCAGATGAGAATGGCTGGGCGTTTCTTGGAGAATTAGGAAGTTTGATTTTGAAGAAAAAACCTGATTTCGATTCGCGTAATTACGGATTTGAAAAAATGCTTCCTTTAATAAAAAGCCTCGATCAATTTGAAATTGACGAACGCGAAACCGGTAAGCGAAACATTAAACATGTTTACGTTAAAACCCGGCATTAACCGGTTCATGATCTATTGTGAATAAGCAAGTACATATTGGATGCAAACTGCGCGCTTAAAAATAATTCCCGTTCAAAAGCAAGAGGTAAACCTATTGCAGGAAATATGCGTGAAAACCTTTACCGAAACTTACGGGCATTTAAATACACCTGATAATTTTAAAAAATATATTGAAGCCAATTTTAATATTGATGTACTTACCAAAGAGATCGACAACCCGCAATCATTCACTTATTTCATTTCTCTTTTTGACGTGATAATTGGTTATTTAAAATTAAATACCGGCGAAGCTCAAACAGAAAAAATGGGTGCCGATGCTTTGGAAATTGAAAGAATTTATATTTTAAAAACACACCAGGGCTTTAAGGCCGGCCACGCCTTATTAAATACGGCCATCCTAAAAGGAAAAGAACTTATGAAAAAATTTATATGGCTGGGCGTATGGGAAAAAAATCATAAAGTAATTGAATTTTACGAACGGCACGGCCTTAAAAAATTTGATGAGCACGTTTTTATTTTAGGTGATGATGAGCAGATAGATTTTCTTTATAAACTCGAAATTTAATTACAGTTATGGCGCAACAAATTAAAGAGAGGAAAATTATCACCGACAAATTAGTTGTAGAAAAAACCGGCAAAACCCTGGAAGAGTGGTTTATGGTGCTTGATGAAAAAGGAGCAAAACAATTTACAACTAAAGAAATTTACAAACTGGTTAATCATTTAAAAGGACTGGAAGCGCTTGGTGAATGGAACCAGAACCTGCTTGCTACGAGCTATCAATGGAGCCGTGGCATCCGCGAAAGAGGACAAAAAGAAAACGGTTTTGAAATAAGTGTGAGTAAAACCATTCATGTTCCCGTTCACCAACTTTACAATGCAATGATCCATGAACAAACAAGAAAAAAGTGGCTGAAAGAAAAAATTATTATTAAGAAGGCAACTGAAAACAAATCGGCTAGGATTACCTGGAATGATGGCTCATCGGCACTTAGTATAGACTTTTATACCAAAGCTCAGGATAAAACACAAATTGTTATTCAGCACTTAAAAATAAAAAACTCAGATGAAGCTGCTTCTCTAAAAGAATTTTGGTCCGAACGTCTTGAAAATTTAAAAAAACTTCTTGAAGAATAAACAATAAAACTTTTATGTTGACACTCAACTTTGATCCTTTTCCTGTTCTTGAAACAGAAAGACTACTATTAAAACGTATAGTTGCTTCCGATGCACAGGACCTTTTCATTATCCGCTCCAATAAAGAAACCATGAGGTTTATTCCGCGACCCGTAGCTAAAACTATAGAAGATGCACTAGCCTTAATAGAGTTAATAGACGCTGGAATTATCTCTAATGAACGGATTAACTGGGGTATGCATGAAAAGAGCGCCAATAAATTAATAGGAATTGTTGGTTATCATCATATCAATACTTCGAATGCAAGAGCAGAAGTGGGATATGTTTTAAATGCCGATTACCATAAAAAAGGTTTAATGCAGGAAGCACTTGCCAAGGTGCTTAATTATGGATTTGAAGTGCTGAAATTTAATTGTATTGAAGCAATTGTTGACCCCGAGAATGTTTCCTCCTTACGCGTGATGGAAAAAGCAAACTTTGTAAAAGAAGGATGTTTAAGAGATTATACTTATCACAACGAAAAATATTCTGACGCGTTTATTTTTTCAAAATTGAAAAGGGAGTCTTAGATTTAGCGAACAGCTTGTCTACTTATTGCGAAAATCTTTCTTCGTTAGGATGACAGTATAACACAAGAGACATTTCAATCTTGTTCTTTTGATGAGTTACAGAAAAGGAAACCAAATAATTAGTAAATTTTATACAACAGCGGCTTGCTCGGACTTGCGTCATTTTCAAAAGAAGCGATCTGAAGGTTTAAAATGTATGTTCCATCAATAACTTCGTTAGGAACATAAATTAATTCGGTAATGGTTTTATGGAGTTTGGGATCCTCCGGATAATTCCAAAATTCATGATGCCCTTCCAGCTTGCCATCATCTTTTTCTTTATCAATACTTGGCATATCAATAAGAATATGTTCAACCCCAAGTTCATTTAAAAAAGTTATTGCGTCTTTTTGAATATAAGGTGGGTTAGTATTACTGTATTGATGCGTTAATTTATTTAATCCGTTACTAAGCGTTCTTATAACAACTGCTTCAGGCTTTTGACCTTCCGATAAATGGTCTTTTAAAAATTTTTTTGATATTACAAAATCACCATTTTCCAATTGATCAGGCAACACTGTAACCAGCTCTGCAAGAAACATGAACCTCTGCAAGGTTTTATTCATGCTGTAAAATTCTTTACTGATATGCCCTACACATTCTGTATGCGTTCCGTTTCCGTGCGGATTAAACGTTATATTTCTGAAATTTACACTTCCGCCTTTTGATACATCACCGATCCAATCGCCATTAACCACCGGTTCCAGTTTCATTGGCTCAACATACCAGGCGCTTACCCTTTCCTTATTCGCATCTAAAGGAATAGATATATCAATGGGTTTAAAGAAATCTATCTGGTATGTTTTACCCCGGTGAAATAAATTAGCGATCATAGAATTTTATTTTATAATTAAACGGCCACCGCTGCTTTAATGTGTGGATGTGGATCATAATTCAGCAACTCGAAATCTTCGAATTTAAAATCAAAGATATTTGTCACATCCTTATTTATTTTCATGATCGGAAGAGGCCTTATATCTCTGGTTAATTGCAGTTTTGCCTGTTCAATATGGTTTGAATATAAATGCGCGTCACCCAATGTATGAATAAATTCGCCGGGCTTTAAACCGCACACCTGCGCCACCATTAAGGTTAACAAAGCATACGAAGCAATGTTAAAAGGAACTCCTAAAAAAATATCGGCACTTCGCTGGTAAAGCTGGCAGCTTAACTTACCATCCGCTACATAAAACTGGAAAAAAGCGTGACATGGCGGAAGTTTCATGTTGTTTATATCAGCAACGTTCCAGGCACTTACAATCAGTCTTCTTGAATCCGGATTCTTTTTAATCATGTCAATCACCTGCGAAATCTGATCAATGTGTCCGCCGTTAGGCGTTGGCCAGCTTCTCCATTGATAACCATATACAGGCCCAAGATTTCCCTGGGCATCGGCCCAATCATCCCAAATGCTTACACCGTTTTCTTTTAAATATTTAATATTTGTTTCCCCTTTTAAGAACCAAAGTAATTCATGAATGATACTTTTGGTATGGAGTTTTTTTGTCGTAAGTAATGGAAAACCTTCTTCAAGATTAAAACGCATCTGGTAACCGAACACACTAATGGTGCCGGTGCCCGTTCTGTCAGTTTTTGTTGCCCCGGTTTCTAAAACGTGGCTCATCAGGTCGTGGTACTGCTTCATACTTGTAAAAATAAAAATCCTCTTGTGTTTATTGTCGCCGATTTATTAAAAGTTTTAAAGCTAATCCGCCTTTTTAAATCTAAAATGGCCAATAATGGTGTAAGAAAACAGCATGTCTTCCAGCACATTTCCGCCGCCGATGTTATGAGCGATCATATACCCATCGCCATGAATGTTTTTTATATCCGTTACAATGCCAATGTGCGTAATACCGCTTGTTGAATGTTTATTCTCAAGGTTCCAGGTTACAACATCACCGGGTTTATAATCCGACCGGTTATCTGTTATTTTTAAACTCGCACCTTTGCCTTTAAAGTACACCATCAGGTTAGGCACGCGCCTGTGATCAATATTAGAATCCGGTTTTTTTAAGTTCCATAATTTGGGGTAATCTTTAAAACGTTTAAGCATGTCCTCATGAACTTCTTTTTGGAGATCAATTCCTACACCTCTGTAAGCACGAATCACCAGATCGGTGCACACCCCGGTATTTGACGGGACATCTCCGTTGGGGTACTTCATTTGAACATACGCGGGCTCATACCTTACTTTTTCTTTTGTTTGCTCTATACTTTTATCAACCAACTTTTCATAGAAATCAGCAGACTGTTTGTTCGTAAACGCAAACAGAAAAAAGGCCAGCAAAACAGCGCAAATTCTCATGATACATAAAATTAATAAAAATCAGGAACTTCTTTGGATTTGTTTAAATTTGTGATCTTACACAACCTACAATGAAAGGAATAATATTAGCAGGAGGATCAGGCACCCGCTTACATCCCCTTACGCTTGCCATGAGCAAACAAATGATGCCGATCTATGATAAACCTATGATCTATTATCCTTTGTCTGTTTTAATGATGGCGGGCATAAACGAAATTCTTATTATATCTACGCCCCATGATCTACCACATTTTGAACGTTTGCTTGGAACCGGCGAAAATATAGGTTGTAAGTTTACTTATACCGTGCAGGAAGTTCCTAACGGTTTGGCCCAGGCTTTTGTGTTGGGTGAAAAGTTTGTAGGAAAAGATAAAGTGGCCCTTGTACTTGGTGATAATATTTTTTATGGCGTAGGTCTGGGCCGCATGCTTCAACAAATTAATAATCCCAATGGGGGTGTTGTATTCGCTTATCACGTAAGCGACCCTGAGAGATATGGCGTGGTTGAGTTTGATAAAAACAATAAAGCTTTGTCGATTGAGGAAAAGCCGGAAAAACCAAAATCTCATTATGCCGTTCCGGGCTTGTATTTTTACGATAACGAAGTAATAACTATTGCCAAAAATTTAAAACCCAGCCCGCGTGGCGAATACGAAATAACCGATGTTAATAAAGAATACTTAAAACGCGGTAAACTTAAAGTATCTATAATGGACAGAGGAACTGCCTGGCTTGATACCGGTACTTTTGCTTCATTGATGCAGGCCGGTCAGTTTGTGCAGGTTATTGAAGAGCGACAGGGCTTGAAGATTGGCTGCATAGAAGAGGTAGCATATAAGATGGGTTACATAACAAAAGAGCAGCTCATAAAAATTGCGCAACCACTAACAAAAAGTGGTTATGGAACTTACTTGCTTGAAGTAGCTAAACATTTTTAGTTTGATTATAAGAGAGTGAAACACTACGAAAACCTTACCGGGTTATTTTTAAATCGTCTCGAACAACATCGGGAAAGCCTTAAAAATGTAGAACCGCGTGAGTTATATGATCCTGAAAATTATATCTTGGGGATTGGCGGCAAAAGATTAAGGCCGCTTCTGGTATTAATAGCCTGCGATCTTTTTAACGGTTTACCTGAATGCGCGCTTGATTCGGCCATGTGCGTGGAGTTGTTTCATAATTTTTCTTTAGTGCATGATGATATTCTTGACGAAGCACCTTTAAGAAGAAGCCAGGCCACGGTTCATTCAAAATGGAACACTAACATTGCAATTCTCAGCGGCGATGTTATGCTGGTAAAAGCTTTTCGTTTATTGGAAAAATATCCGGATCCGGAATTTAAACAATTGGCAAAGTTGTTTTCACAAACCGCCATTGAAGTTTGCGAAGGACAGCAACTGGATATGAATTTCGAAAATCAAACATCGGTTAGCGCGGAAGATTACTTAAATATGATTACCCGAAAAACTGCAGTTTTGCTTGGCTGTAGCTTGCAGATGGGCGCTATTAATTCGGGTGCTGCTAAAAAAGATCAGGAAAACATTTATGAATTCGGCCGGCATCTTGGAATTGCTTTTCAACTGCTGGATGATCTTTTGGATGCTTACGGAAACACTTCTGAGTTTGGCAAAGTAAGCGGTGGAGATATTGTGGCCAACAAAAAAACCTACCTTCTCATTAAAGCTTTGGAAACCGGCAATGAGTGGCAGCAGGCGGAACTGAAGCGTTTAATGCAACTTGGAAAAGAACACGCAGAAGAAAAAATTAAAGGTGTTAAGAATCTTTATAACGATTTGAATATTTCCAATATCTGTCGCCAGAAAGCGGATGAACATACCCAAATTGCAATTAATCATCTTGCTACTATTGCTGCCGATGAAACAAAAAAAAATAATCTTAAGCAATTTGCCGCCGGACTTTTAAACCGAACATTATGATTCAGTTTTCCGACTATCATCACATAACACCTGTGCAGGTAAGATTTAACGATGTTGACCGCCTTAACCATGTAAATAATGCAACCTACCTAAGCTACTTTGAATTGGGACGCGTGCAATATTTTAATAAGGTAATAAATGATTTTATAAACTGGGATGAAAAAGGTATTGTTATTGCACGGGTTGAAGTGAATTATGCAGCGCCTGTTTTTTTAAACGACGACATATACTGCTGCACCAAGGTTATAAAAACCGGTACCAAAAGCATTACCATAAAAAACAGCATTGTAAAAAATTTAAACGGCCAAATAATAGAGTGCGCTTCCGGAATAAGTATTTTGGTGGCGATGGACTATGTTCAACAGAAAAGTATTCCTTTACCTCAAACTCTTGTTGATTTAATAAATAATTTCGAAAATTAAATTACTTCAGCTCATTTACATTCATAATGTAAAGAAGTCTTCCTTCCGGAAAGTATATTTTGTTATTATGAAACAACGCCTTTTCTCCGGTGTTAAATATCTGCAGAGGCTCATAATTACTGCTTAAAAGCAAAGACTTATTTTTTTGTGAAATTAATGTTTTACCGTCAATTTTTTTGTTGAGTTGATAGAGTTCGGTGAAATGATACTCGTATTCTACATTATTATTACTCATTCCAAAAACCTTTCCATGATCTGTTTTAAAGTAAATAACATTATCGTTTATAAAATTTAAAGGCACATAAAAACCTTCTTTCTCCACAAAATAAGTATTGCCATTAATAAATTCCAGAAAGTTCCCGAATTTCTCTTCCGTTAAATCAATCCGGGTTTTTACCTGCGCATCCCTTGTTACTTCAATTATTAAATTTTTATCGGCAAGTAGTTTCGAACCTTGTGAGTCAGTAATATCTAAAAGATTTTTTAATTCATTCTTCACCTCCATTATAACATCCCCTGAAAATTTGTTAAAGGCACAAACAAAAGGGTTTCCATACACCACCAAGTTCTCATTGTAACGCGCAACTCCCAGATTAATTAAAAGAAGCTTATTGTTATGTTGCTGCAACACACATTTTGACATAGGATATCCCGACATGTTCTTTTCCCAAATGAGTTTCCCTGTTTTATTAAGCGCAATTAATTTGTTTGCGGAGGCAAAATAAATTAAACTGTCGGTTATTAAAATATTCGAGGCTAATTGATTTACCCTTCCTTCTTCATCCGAAGTGTAAGGCTGTGAAAAATATTTTTGCGCTGTGATAGGGTTAAGTAACGAATAAATATATGGCTTCGAATTTCTCTGATGCGTAGTTAAAGAATATGACCATGCCAGGCCCCTTTGGATATTTATGGCGTGTAATCCACCGGCCGCAAGCAACAAAACACTGTCATTTAAAAAAACAATGTCGTTCCAGTCATGTTCTTTGTTTACCGGCGCCGACCATAAGACTGATCCGTCATTGAGAGAAATGCAACTTAAACTTACCTGTCCGTTTACTTTTGTAGTGGGGTTATAAGTAAGGCCCGAGTTATTTTTAAGAATAGGATAAAGTATTTTGGAAGGATATTCAAACTGCTCGTATCCAAACTTTCTGTTTATTCTTGCCGACTTCGTGTCGCTTGAAAGAAGCAGATAATCTGCCGCGAGCGTAAGGTCAAGTTTACTTTCCTCCAGAACACAACAAGCGGAATCATTTTTGTTTAAAATAAGATGATAACCTTTATTGGTATAGAATCTATCACCTGCATCCTTTTGTCTTGTGCTTATATATAAATTTCCTGAAACCGTATCGGTAACTATTTTATATAATGGCAGATTAAAGCTGTATGTTTTTGCAGTAAGAGTTGTAATGCTAATAGCGGAATTACCTATCAGTGAGTTATACACTTTAAAATAATCAGTGTTTTGCTGAAACAACAAATAAGGCTGAAGAAAAAATAAGATATAAAAAATAAATCGCATCATAAGTAAACCCGAAAATTACTGACTGTATAAAACAGTTAGAACTGAACCCCTATCACCAGGACATCATCAACCTGCTCCTGATCGCCCTGCCAGTTTGCAAGAGTTATATCCAGCTTTTGCTTTTGTTCAGAGGGTGGAAGAAGAGAAATTTCAGTTAAAAGTTTCCGGAAATTACCTACCATGAACTTTTTACCTCTCGGTCCGCCAAACTGATCGGCATAACCGTCACTGAATATAAATATCTGATCACCTTTCTGAAGCTGAATGCTGTTGTTGTCAAAATTAGCTTTCTCGCCAATAAAGGCGCCTATAGGAAATTTGTTCGCTTTATACTCAACCAGCGAACCGTTACGAACAATATATAAAGGATTGAATGCCGCGGCAAACTGCAACTCAAGCGTCTTGTAGTTAATACAACACAGGGTCATATCCATGCCGTCTTTGGTTTCTTTTCCTGCCTTATCGGCATGAAGGGTATTTACAACACCTTCACGCAACTTATCCATGATTTCTGAAGGCTTAACAATGCTGGTGTTATTTATAATGTCTTTTAAAATATTATGTCCCACCAAACTCATGAATGCGCCCGGAACACCGTGGCCCGTACAATCTACAGCCGCAAAATAAACAAGGTCGTTCTTTTTCTCAATCCAGTAAAAATCGCCGCTTACAATATCTTTTGGTTTATACAACACAAATGAATTTGGTAATACCTGATTAATAAAATGATTGGGCGGAAGGATGGCTTCCTGGATCCTCTTCGCGTAATGAATGCTGTCTGTAACCTGCTTATAAAGTATTTCAAGCTCCTCATTTTTATTTTCAATTTCTTCTTTTTGCCTTACAACTTCTTCAGTACGCTCAATTACTTTACGTTCAAGAAAACGTTCATTTTCGGCAAGGTCATCACGCATTTTTATTAATGCATGCCCAAGACTGTCATCTTTACTAAGCGGGGTATACGTAGCGTTAAAATTACCCGAACCTGTTTCCTTTGCAAAATCAGTTGTTTGATGCATCGACTGGATCAGTTCATTCAGGGCTGTTCCCATTTCACCAATTTCGTCATTGGTAGCCCGGATGCGTTCTTTGGGCAAAATTCCCAAACCCATCGACAGCAACATTTTTTTAAGTTTTTGAATAGGCTTTGTAATAGAACGCGTGGTGAACAGGGCAATCGAAAATCCACCGATTAAAAGCGCAACACCTAACAATTCAACAAACCAGTTAAGGAAGCTGAATTTTTTAAACATTTCTTCCTGTTCTGTAGCTGCGGAAGATTGTTTAGCGGCAATTAAATTATTCAGATTTTTATAAATGGTTTTGATACTTACCTCCGAATCTTCATACGGGAGTCTGGCCATCATTAATATGTTAGCGTCTTCGTATGCCTCCGTTGAATTAAGCTGATTTATTATTTCGTTCTGATAAACTTTAAACAATGTTTCAATCCGACCAAAAATTATACGCAGCTGTTCCTTTTCTTCCGGATTCCAGTTAAGGGACAGTTTAACCAATGATTTTTTTTGCTTTGGATATTCAACAGCTATAATGGTTTTTAATTCGTTTCTGAATTCAACGTCGTTAAAACTTTTGTTATAAAACCATTTTGAAATATCGGTATGCGTGCGTTGCAGCAAAAGGTTAAGTTCCTTTAATTCAGCAACACTTGGTGTTACCTGACCCACCACGGTTTCGGTACGCTTTTTACTATCCTTTACCGTTACAACGGTTAAAATAAAAGCAATGGAAGTTAATAGAATAAAAATTCCAAAACCTAAACCGATTCTTCTGCCTATTGTAAAATGAAATCGCATGGGTTAATCAAGTTTAATGTTTAACTCCTTTGATTTATTTTTAAATTCTTCTTGTTTGGCTGAATCGTTCAAAAGCCTGTAAATATAATACAGGGCCTGCACCGCTTTTGGGTTCTTATTGTCTTTTTTATAAACCTTTAAAATAAACTGTTCAGATTGTTTGGCAAGTTTTACAATGTTTTCCTGAATGGCGTCAATTTGGCTTATATCTGCGCCATAATCCAATGATTTCACAAGATTGATTCCCTGATTTAAATACATTAAACCCATGTTCATGTTGGCAGGTATATTATCCGGCTGAAGATCAAACACCTTCAGGTGCGCCACTTTTGCAATGTCGTGCGCTTTTGTGTTTTTATTGTCGTTATTAAAAATGTTGGAATAAACGCTTCCCACCGCCACATAATATTCAATATCACGCGCAATAAAATTTGTATCCGGCTTCACGATCAGGTAAAGTTCTTTGCATTTATTGTAAGCCTGGGCGCTCCTTGTATCATTAATGGAATCCTGTAATAAGGTTTTAGCAATGTTGTAATAATGCGTTGATAAGCTTACAAGAAGTTTATTGTTATTGTTTTTGTAATCGGCATCCGGCTTTAACGCGTTTGATTTTTTAACCGAAGAAATTATTGTATCTCTTAAGGCAGAGTTCAGTTTTTGTTTATCTGTTTTTTTATAGATCTCAAAATAAATATAGGCCCGGGTGGTCCAGCTAACAAAATCATCTTTTGTTTCAGGATGATGTATAACGCTGTCAATGGCAGGTTGAGCCAGCTCAGGAGTTTTTGCCTGCAATAAATGCTGGGCCCTGTTTAGCCTGTCAATCTGCGCAAAACCATTCATTCCCGTGCTTAATAAAAGCACAAGGATGAAGTTTTTAAATATATAGCGCAATCCGTTCATCGTTATTTTTTTTAATCTACATTTATAGCAAGAGCTTTAAAATCATCATTGGTTTTTAATCCTGCTTTAACCGCGTTATTTTTACTGTATTCGAATTTCAATTTGTTTTCAATTACAAGAAAATTAATGCTTGAGCCCGATTTGCAGGCCCCGTTATTTTCAGCTACAACTAGTGTTCCTTTACTTTTATTTTTGGAAGCAACATCTTTTACCGCTGAAGAAACATCCGGTAATAAATATATGATCTGAGGATTTACTGATGGATCAAAAGTAAGTGTGCTTTTCACTTCTATATCCTGTACCCCAACTTTTTTCTTGGAAGCGAGATTTTTAAGCTCAGTGATAAGGTTATCGTTTTTACCAACAATATACACGATAAAATTGCCGTTTTTTTTCTTATCGGGCCATTCAAAATAACGTGTAAAGTTGTACAGAAATACAGCTTTGATCTTGGCATTTGCATCAAAGTTAGAGGGTTGCTGAAATCTTAACGATACCAAGCACAAAAAGAGTAACAGATATTTATATCCCTTAAACAGAATAATTTTCCTTAGTTTACAAATATAGTATTTGCTTTTAAATAGCTATTATAGTTTTTGGTAAATTAGCACTAAAATACCGCGAATTGCTCGTTAATTCAAAATACAAGGATTATACAGACACTGAACTGATTAACACATTTTTACAAACGGGTGACAACTCTTTTGTAGGCTTGTTATATGAGCGGTATGGCCACCTTGTTTTAGGTTTATGTATTAAGTATTTAAAAAACAAAGATGAAGCCCAGGATGCCGTTATTCAGATTTTCACCTCACTGCTTAAGGATCTTACCCGGCACAAAATTCAGTTTTTTAAAAGCTGGCTTTATGTGTATAGTAAGAATTTTTGCCTGATGGAACTGCGTAAACGCCAAAGCACGTTAAAAAAAGAGCTTGAATTAAAAGATAATGTGCATTTAATTATGGATTTTTCGACTCCCGAGCATCTTCAAGAGAAAGAAAACCAGATAACGCTCATGGAAAAGGCTTTGGAAGCGCTCAACCTGGAACAAAAAAAATGCATTGAACTGTTTTACTTGAAAAATAAATCATACAACGAAATAATTGAGCTTACCGGCTACTCGAACAATGAAGTAAAAAGTCATATTCAAAACGGTAAACGCAATTTAAAATTAAAAATGGAAGCATTAGTTAATGAACGACCGGCTACATAATAAAAATTTAGAAGAACTTCTGAAACAAAACATGACAAAAAAGTCTGCTGACCTTGACGACTTTGATCGTGAGGCATTAGAAGGGTTTGCATTGCTTCATTCTGAAGAAGAAGCCATGTCATTGAAAGGCACACTCGACAAACGAATAAGTGAAGAAGTCTTTACAGATAAAAAAAACAACCCAAAAGTATATTGGTTTGCGGCTGCAGGATTATTTTTAGTAATTGGACTAAGCATTTATTTTATTTTAAATAATCAATCCATTAATCAAAAAGACGTAGCGCTGGTTCCTGCCCGGGAAATAAAAAATCTGGAAGAGGAAAAGGAAATCAGCGTGCCCACCGAAAAGCCTACCCCGGTTGCCGCCGCAGAACAACCAAAAAGCAGGCAACAAAATACCGAAGAGGATAACAGCCCCGGAAAAAAACGCGCCGTGCTTTCTCCACGCTCTGTTATAATGCCAGCTCAAAATCCGAAACGCACAAATGAAAACAGTATAGCCTTTGATAAAAGAGATGATAAGGATTTTAAACCTGTTACCGAAGTAAATCAACAAGGGTTGAAGGATGCGAATTTGGATAATGTTAATATTAGCACCAAAAATTCCGAAGGTCACATTAACGACGAATCGGTAAACGCAAAAGAACCTGTTGCTGACCAGGTAAGTGAATCAAAAGCATACGATAAAGAAGTAACAAAAAAATCCGCTGTTAAAGATGGAAAAGAAAAACGCAAAGAAAATCCGTATGATGATAATTTAAAAGACGAAAACAAATTAGCCAGCCATAATACAGGGGGTAGCCAGCCCGTATTTAAAAGCGCTCATACTGAAGCTGGGACAGCCAACAATATTCCAATGGTTTCTTCCGATAATAAATCTGCCCCATCTTCCCCTGAACTTGAAAAAACAGAAAAATACAATTCGCCTGCTAATTCCTGTTATTATGTTGGTGGTGAAACCGATTTGATAAAAGATGTTCGCGAAAAACTTTTAGCGGAACAGGTTAATAAAAAGTTTGATGTTGTTTTAAATGTCGACGAAAAAAAGCAGGTTGTAAATGTAAAATTTCTTAATGCTTATGATCTTACCACAAAGGAAAAAAACAAGGTAAGTAAGGTTCTTAAATCTTTATCTAAATTTAATTTTTACATTCAGCCCAATACAAAACTTTTATCTGAATTTAAATTAGAATACAGACCTTAAACTGATTTGTTCAGGCTTCCCCAAACACCGAGTGGAAGCTTAATTCCGCTTTTAGCAGGTAAAAACAATTCCCCAACTTTTAGTTCACTTTTGTTTTTTGTGGCAAAGGGTTTTAAAAGATTTTCAGGTACGAGTGCCGAAAAGCCAAGCGAGTATGCATTCAGAATTAGCAAATGTTGTTTGGGATTTAGTATCTGCAGCACACTTTGAATCATTTCTGAAATATTATCTTCCAGTTGCCATTTTTCGCCATTCGGTCCATGTCCAAAAGCAGGCGGGTCTAAAATAATTCCATCATATAAATTTCCGCGTCGCACTTCCTTTTTTACAAATTTAAGTGCATCGTCAATCATCCATCGTATGTTGTCGAGATTACTTTTCTGCATATTTTCATTGGCCCATGTAACAACCTGCTTGATACTATCCACATGCGTTACATCAGCCCCCGCAGCCCTGGCAGCTAAACTTGCCCCACCGGTATAGGCGAACAGATTTAAAAATTTAACGTTATTTTTTGAGTTTAAAAAAGAATATATTTTATCCCAGTTAACTGCTTGCTCCGGAAAAACACCCACATGTTTAAATGATGTAAGCCCTAACCTGAACACTAAATTTTTGTCACCAAGTTTATAATTAATGTCCCATTGTTCAGGCATCTGCTTTAATTTTTTCCAGTCGCCGCTTGAACTCGACTTTGGAACAAACTTAACATGGGCTTCTTTTTCCCAATCCGTGGAAGAATATATCTTTGGCCACACTGCTTGCGGTTCGGGCCTTATGGTAATATATTTTCCAAACCGCTCCATCTTCTCAAATTCACCGCAATCCAACAGTTCGTAATCGGTCCAGTTTTTCGGGCATAATAATTCCATGGTTAAAATTAAGTCTAATTATTTTTACTTTAAAAATCTTCCTAAGGAAATATCGTGATTACTATGTTAAAAACTTATTGGCGGTTAAACTTTATTAGGTTGCAAAAGCAATACTTTAGAGTAAATTATTTTTCATGCAAAAATCAAGCTCTTCTTTTTTGATACTTATTTCAGTTTTTTTCTTCTGGGGCTTTGTGGCAGCCAGCAATGACATTCTTATCCCTGTATTTAAAGAGAAGCTGAACCTTGAACAGTGGCAGAGCCAGATGATCTCTTTTGCCTTTTACGTAGCTTATACAGTTGGTTCTATTATTTATGTAATGTTATCTAAAATTAACGGCAGTGACATTTTAAATAAAATAGGATATAAAAATGGCATTGCTTTGGGATTGGTTATTTCTGCATGCGGAACACTTTTATTTTATCCGGCGGCGCAAACTTCTTCTTTTGGATTAATGATTACGGGTTTATTCATTGTAGGCCTTGGCTTTTCGCTTCAGCAAACGGCCGCTAATCCCCTTGCAATAACAATGGGCGATGCCAGGTTTGGTTCACAACGTTTAAGTTTGGCAGGCGGCATTAACAATCTGGGAACCACCATTGGACCGGTACTTGTGAGCTTCGCTATTTTTGGTTCAATAGCAAATGGCGCTAAATTAGATAATATAGAATCTGTAAAAATTCCATATCTTATTTTAGGAGCGGCATTCATTGTTGTAGCATTTCTGTTTAAATTCTCTTCGCTTCCAAATAAGATAGAGCACAAGGAAGAAATTATAACAACCGGTTCTTCACCACGAAAAAATGCGCTCGCTTATCCTCAGTTAGTGATGGGTATGATTGCCATTTTTTTATATGTAGGCGTTGAAGTGTCCACAGCTTCCAACCTTCCTGAGTTTATGAAACAGCACTTAAACACCTCTACAAATAACGTCGCGCCTTATGTTTCATTGTTCTGGGCAAGCTTAATGATAGGTAGGTGGACAGGTGCCGTTGGGGCTTTCAACCTTAAGCAAGGCATCAAACCCTTAATGAGATTCATAATGCCATATCTTGCTTTCGGCGTTTTTTTATTCGTGAACACACTCGCTGGTAACGACCTTACTCCTTTTTATTTATACGCCTTTGTAATTGTTGCCATGATTACTGGCGACATTTTAAGTAAAGGAAATCCGGCACGTCAATTATTGATTTTTTCGTTGATGGGCATCACCGCTTTAATGATTGGTATTCTTTCAGATAAAATGATAAGCGTGTATGCCTTTATCAGCGTGGGTTTATTCTGCTCTACGTTATGGCCCTGTATTTTTACACTGGCTATTTCCGGTTTAGGGAAGTATACCAACCAGGGGTCAAGTTATTTGATTATGATGATAATGGGCGGAGGATTTATCAGTCTGCTTCAGGGATGGTTAGCCGGTGATCATTTACTTGGCATTCAATGGAGTTATATTGTAGGCGTTGCTTGCTTTCTTTACCTGGCATTTTATGGATGGAAAGCCGCTTCTATTCTAAAACAACAGGGAATTGATTTTGATGTAACCCAGGTGACACCTCATTAATGAGCAACTTTAAAATATAATCCGATGGAAAAGCACATCGGAATTATTCAAAGGCTAGCAGCAATTACAAGAAACATTCTTTGTGTTACTTTATTTCATTTTTTTTTACCTGTTAACTTATCTGCGCAACTTAGTCAACATGTGAATCCTTTTATAGGTACGGGTGGGCATGGTCATACTTTTCCCGGTGCCGTTCTTCCTTTTGGAATGGTTCAGTTAAGTCCCGACACCCGAATAGACGGAAGCTGGGATGGTTGCAGCGGATATCATTATTCTGATAATACAATTTATGGCTTTTCGCACACACACCTTAGTGGCACCGGTGTAAGTGATTGGGGCGATGTTATGTTGATGCCAATGACTACCAAACCATCAGTGGATAATAAAAAATACTCTTCTAAATTTTCACACGATAAAGAAAAAGCAACCGCCGGTTTTTACGAGGTTTTTCTTAAAGATGAAAAGATAAATGTTGAACTAACCGTGACTGCCCGGGCAGGAATTCACAGATATACCTTTCCTGAAAATTCCAAAGGTAATGTTGTCTTAGATCTTCTTCACCGCGATAAACTTCTTAATGGGGATATAAAACAAACCGACAGCGTAACAATAACAGGACATCGTATCAGCGAAGCGTGGGCCAGGGAACAACACTGTTATTTCGCTATAAAATTTTCCAAGCCACTTAAAAAAATCATTTATTATCAAAATAAAAAAGAAACCCCACATGATTCTTTAAAAAATAAAAAAGCTGACGCTGCCATTTTTCAATTTAATACTGAAAACAAACCTTTAATGGTAAAGGTGGCCATTTCAGGCGTTAGTATTGAAGGCGCTTTAAATAATCTTAATAAAGAAGCGGAACATTGGGACTTTGAAAAATATAAAAAAGAGGCAGAGTCTGCCTGGAATCAACAACTACAAAAAATCACCATTAGCGAAAGTAATAAAGATAAACTTTCCACTTTTTATACTGCCCTTTACCATTGCTGCATTCATCCATCACTGAACATGGATGCGGATAACAAATACCGTGGGCGCGACAATCAAATTCACATTGCTAAAGGCTTTACAAATTATTCTGTTTTTTCTTTGTGGGATACATACAGGGCCCTTCATCCTTTATTTACAATAATTGAGAGGCAAAGAACTTCCGACTTTATAAATACTTTTTTACATCAGTATAAAGAAAGCAACCGTTTACCTGTTTGGGAACTTTCATCAAACGAAACAGATTGTATGATCGGTTATCATTCTGTTTCAGTAATTGCCGATGCCCTGACAAAAAATGTAAAGGGAATTGATACAAGCCTTATATATGACGCAGTAAAAGCCGCCGCTACATACAGTGGATTTGGCATTCCGGCTTATATTCAAAACGGGTATGTGAGCGCCGACGATGAAGCCGAAAGCGTTTCGCGAACCCTGGAATACTCATACGACGACTGGTGCATCGCACAGATAATGCGTCGATTGCACAAGCCGGAGGATTTTGCCACCTTCATAAAAAGAGCACAATCTTATAAGAACGTTTTTGACACTTCAATATATTTCATGAGGCCAAGAAAAAATGGTGGTTGGCTTTCACCATTCGACCCCAAAGAAGTAAACAATTATTATACGGAGGGCAACAGCTGGCAATATTCATTTTATGTTCCACATGACATTCGTACACTTATTACATTAAATGGAGGCACGAAAAAATTTGAACAACATCTGGATAGTCTTTTTCTTACAGGCGATCAAACCTCAGGACGCACACAAGGCGACCTCACAGGCCTAATAGGACAGTACGCGCACGGCAATGAACCCAGCCATCACATGGCTTATCTTTACACCTTTATCGGCCGGCCGGACAAAACTCAGGACAAGGTGGATTACATAATAAAAAACTTTTATAAGAATTGTCCGGACGGTTTAATAGGAAATGAAGATTGCGGACAGATGAGCGCCTGGTATATTTTCAGTTCTCTTGGCTTTTATCCGGTATGTCCTGCCGACGCAGAATACATAATTGGCAAGCCACAGTTTGACAGATGCGAAATGAATCTTGAAAACGGGACTATTTTTGCTATCTCCAAATATTTTAATACAGAGCCGGCACCATATATTAAATCAATCGAACTTAATAATAAAACAAGCCTTCAATCCTTTATTAATTATACTGAAATCAGCAATGGCGGAACCATGACCTTTTCCTTTCAAGCGTTATCAGATACCGTTAACTGGTTTGGAAAAAAAGGATCGGACAGGCCCCACACAGAAGTAACAGCGAATCTTATCATTACCGCGCCCGTAATTTCAGCACCTTCAAAATCCTTTTTCGCAGAACAAAAAGTCAGTATTATTGCTTCCGAGAAATATAAAACCGTTTATACACTTGATGGCAATGAACCGACAAAACATTCTTCTTTATACAATGGTCCCATTTCAATTGAGAATAACTATTTAATTAAGGCAAAAACTTATTTTGAAGTCGACAGCAGTAAAACTACATCCGCGTATTTTTTTAAAAAGCCAAATGATTGGAAAATTTCAATCAGTTCACCCTACAACAAACAATATACGGCTGGCGGCGATGATGGTATTATAGATGGCATTTATGGAGATGTTAACTGGCGTAAAGGCGACTGGCAGGGATATCAGTATACAGATTTTGAATGTACCGTAGACCTCCGCCGTCCAAAAAAAATAAATTCTGTATCAATAAATTTTTTGCAGGATACACGTTCCTGGATAATTTTCCCTAAACAGGTGGCTATCTATTTTTCGTCCGACAATAAAAATTTTAAACTCCTGCAGATTATAAAAAACAAAATAAATCCTAAAGATTACACTATCCAGCTTCAGAGATTTGTTACACAATTAAAAAGCGAAAACGTTCGTTATATAAAAATTATAGCGAAAAATTTTGGCCAGCTTCCTGAGTGGCATCAAGGAAAGGGCGACGGAGCTTTTATTTTTATTGATGAAATTGAAATTAAATAATTTTTTAATTGGAGAAATTATCTTTTTTGCTTTGTTAATGTTATAAAAACAGAAGTCTGATATACCAGTTCTCCCACATAAATTCGGTACCTTTACCTCGATTTAATCATGAGTAATTCTTTAAAATACTGCAATAGTTTAACCGGCTATTCAAGGTTTATAACCCGCGAAGTAACCATTGGCAGTTTGAAAATGGGCGCTGAAAATCCCATTCGCATTCAGAGTATGACCACTACCGATACCATGGATACAAAAGCTACAGTGGAACAAAGTATTCGAATGATCGAGGCAGGCTGTGAACTCGTGCGTATAACCGCGCCAAGTTTAAACGACGCGAAAAACCTTGAGCTCATTAAAAAAGAACTGAAGTCGCGTGGTTACAATACGCCAATTTGTGCCGACATCCATTTTACTCCCAATGCCGCTGAATTTGCAGCAAGAGTTATTGAAAAGGTGAGAGTTAATCCCGGCAACTATGCCGATAAGAAAAAATTTGAAACTATAGATTATACCGATGCCGCGTATGAATCCGAACTTGAAAGGATCCGCACGCGGTTTACACCTTTGGTAAAAATTTGTAAAGAGTATGGCACCGCCATGCGTATTGGCACTAACCATGGGTCGCTGAGTGACAGGATTCTGAGCCGTTACGGCGACACACCGTTAGGCATGGTTGAAAGCGCCCTGGAGTTTCTGCGGATATGTGAAGACAATAATTATTACAACATTGTAATTTCAATGAAGGCGAGTAACACCCAGGTAATGGTACAGGCGTACCGGTTGCTTGTGGCAAAGATGATTGAAACCAACCGCAATTATCCATTGCACCTTGGGGTAACAGAGGCAGGAGATGGCGAAGACGGAAGAATTAAATCAGCGGTAGGAATAGGAACACTTTTAGAAGATGGTTTGGGCGATACCATCCGCGTTTCATTAACCGAAGAGCCCGAATACGAAATTCCGGTTGCAAAAATGCTTGCGGATCGTTATGCGAAACGAAAAGATCACTCCATTATTAACCCGGTTAATTTTGATCTTCCTTACAACCCTTTTGAATATTCAAGATATCAAAGTCACGACATAATAAATCTTGGAAAATCTAACGTTCCGCGGGTGGTTGCCGATTACAGCATGAAGAGTGAGATTAGCCCGGCGAGCCTTTTCCCTGTAGGTTATAATTATTCTGTACCATTGGATAAATGGAATCTGACAGAAATGGCAGTAGATTATTTATTTTTAGGAGACAAAGAAATTAGTTTTGAAATTCCGGGGACATTAGGACTGATATATAATTCGGAATTGTGGCTGAAAAATAAAAATAAGGAAAGGAGTTATCCATTGTTTTGTGGAGAAGAATATTTTTTATCGGAAGCTAGATCGCAACTTTTAAATTTTGTTGCCGTTGATATTAACGTACTTACCAAAGAATTTATAGATAAAATAAAAAAAGAAACTAACGTTTGCCTTGTGTTGGATTCATTTAACACACACACCATGCCGGAACTCAGGCGAATGGCCGTGGAGCTATCTGTTAACCAGTGCGCGCTTCCTTTCATAATAAAATGTAATTATGCGAATTTGAACGAAGAGCAATTTCAGTTGTACAGCAGCACTGATTTAGGCGGTTTGTTGCTTGATGGTTTTGGTGATGGCATTTGGATCAAACAAAAAGACTGCGTGAACCCACAGGTGTGTAATTCAACTGCCTTCGGCATATTGCAGGCCACCCGCACACGCATCAGCAAAACAGAATACATTAGCTGTCCCAGCTGCGGACGAACATTGTTTGATCTTCAGGAGACCACTCAAAAAATAAGAGAGCGTACCTATCATTTAAAAGGCATTAAGATTGGTATCATGGGATGTATTGTAAATGGCCCGGGAGAAATGGCTGATGCTGATTACGGTTATGTAGGCACTGGTCCGGGCAAAATTAGCTTGTACAAAGGCAAGGAAGTGGTAAAGAAAAACGTGACCAGCGAAACCGCCGTTGACGAACTTGTGAATCTTATAAAAGAAAACGGTGACTGGGTAGAAAAAACTGTTTAAGTATTATATTTTTTCCGCAAGCGCGTCGCCCACCACAAAAGTACTTCCACCAATAAATATTAAATCGTTTTTCTTATAAGCTTTTTTAGCGGCACTGATGCCCTCTTTTACACTTGCAAAGCTTTTACCTTCTAATTTAAATTTTAATGCCTGCTCTAATAATTCTTTTTCGCCGAGCGCTCTGGGAACACTTGATTTTACAAAATAGTAACAAGCCTCTTTTGGTAATAATGACAATATTTTAGAAACTTCTTTATCGTTAACCGTGCCAAAAACAAAATGAAGTTTATTAAAACTAAGTGTTTTTAAATGTTCAACCACCTGCCTGATGCCATCTTCATTATGTCCCGCATCTGCAATAATCAGTGGTTTTTCGCTTATCTTATGCCATCTTCCGGCAAGGTTTGTTAATGAACAGACTTTTTGCAGGGCTATTTTAATATGTTCCGGTTCAATCATAAACCCCGCTTTTACAACATGCTCTATTGTATTTAAAACCCCAAGTAAATTCTTTGTCTGATAAAAGCCTGTTAAATCGAGATCATAAGTTGTTTCCGAATTATCTCTCCGGTTTAAAACGGTAACGCTTAAAAATTCACCGCTGGAACGGGCTGACAATACCTTATACACTTTATCAGCAAACTCAATAGGTGATTTATTTTCTCTTGCTATCTGCATAAACAGAGGGGCGGTTTCACTTTGGTATTGACCTATAACCACCGGCACCCGTGGTTTAATAATTCCGGCTTTTTCTGAACCTATTTTTTCAAGTGAATCGCCAAGCAGATTCATATGATCATAACTAATATTTGTTATCAGTGAAACTTTTGGAGTAATAATGTTTGTAGAATCCAATCTTCCGCCCAACCCCACTTCTATCACAGCAACATCCACTTCCTGATTGGCAAAAAAATCAAAGGCAAGTCCAACGGTCCACTCAAAAAAACTAGGTTCAATTTTTTCGAAAGGCTCTTTGTATTTTTCCACAAAATCAATAATATAATTTTTAGGGATCATTTTACCGTTAACCTTAATACGTTCTCTGAAGTCTGTTAAATGCGGCGAGGTGTATAATCCAGTTTTATATCCCGCCTGTTGAAGGATAGCGGCTATCATATGACTGCAGCTTCCCTTGCCATTGGTTCCCGCAACGTGAATGCACTTTATTTTCTGATGAGGTTTACCTAATACTTCAACAATTTTAATTGTATTGCTTAAATCAGCTTTATACGCCGCGGCTCCAACCCTTTGATACATGGGTAATTTCGCGAACAGATAATCAAGCGTTTGCTGGTAGGTCACTTATTTATTAATTTATTTAATTAAATAGTCTCTCGCCGCTTCCCATATTTACATATAATATTCTTTAATCAAAGGAAAATATGATCGTAATGGTTCCTCTTTGTTCTTCAAATTTACCATCAACATTAAACTTTGTTGCCAATGCCGTTTGTTTAGCTTTAGCTTTTAAAATAGCACTGCTTGTTGTAGTACCGCGTCCATTGGGATTTGCCTCAATTACATTTCCATCTCCATCCACTGTGATTTCAACCACTACTTTACCTTCCTCTTTAGTGTCTCTTGGCAGAACGGGCGGTTTAACCACGGCCCTGCCTTTTAAATCAATTCCGTATTTACCTCCGCCAAAACCTGGTCCTTTGCCCGGCCCTTTGCCCGGTCCTTCACCATCTCCTTCACCTCCACCGTCGCCGGTGCCATGTCCCCCATTTCCGTTTTTAAAAGGGTCGCCCGAAGGTGAACCGTTTTGTCCGGCTTCACTGTTGTTGCCAACACCCCCACCATTTTTGCCAGTTTCTTTTTTAAATTTTTCGGCTAATTTTTCCGCAGCCGTTTTTTCTTTTTTTATTTCGGCTTTTGGTTTAACCGGGGTAATAACCGTTTCGTTGTTTTTTATTTCTGGCTTTTCTTCTGATTTAATATTTACCTCTTCTCCACCCGGATCGGTTAAAATGTTTTCTTTAGCTGTGGCTTTTTCCTCTTTAACCACAACACTTGTAGCTTTACCCATGGTTCCAAAATCAATATCATCATTGCCAAGATTCATCATTCCCAGTGCGAGCTCCTGGCCACCGCCGCCTCCCGATTCCGGAAAAGGGGGGTTAGGAGTAACAATATGAAAAAGAATTAAAAACAATAGTAACAAGCCGAAAACCGTTAGGGTAATTCCTCCCGATATCATCCTGTTTTTATTTTCTTCTTCTCTTGTTAGTTGCATGTTACAATTTATTCAGACAAAAATTTCTTCTTGAATTTATTTTTGCGTTGCCGCGGTTGCCAGAACAGTTTTACATTTTAACTTGTAGCAAATCGTCATAATATCTATCTCATCCTGAATGGAGAGCTCTTTATCAAGGTGCATTAATACGGTAGGTTCAGTTTGTAATGCAGCCAGCTTAGAAATTTCCGCTTCAAGATCAGCCTGCGTAACCTCCGAACTGTTTACATAATATTTTTTATCCTTAGTAATAGCTACGTGAATTGGTTTTTTATTATTTTCAACCGTAACGTTTGGGTCTGATTTAGGCAGGTTAACCTTAATTGAGTTCGGACTTACCATGGTAGATAAAATAAGAAAGAAGATCAGAAGAAAGAACATGATGTCGCTCAAAGAATCTGTGCTCACTTCTGCATCCCTGTGTTTTTTACGTAAAGCCATTTTGTTTGAATTAAAAATTAAGAATTGATAATTAAATCTCATTCTTAATCTTTCATTTTTTAATTATTAATTTATTTAGTTGGCTCGTTAATCATATCCAAAAATTTTATTTGTGTTTCTTCCATGTTGTGGGCCACCTTATCAATGCGGCCGTTCAGCCAATGATAACAGATAAAGGCGAAAACTCCCACTATAAGGCCGCCACAGGAACTGATCATTTTCTGATACAGACCTTTTGAAATCACTTCAATCTCTACAGTTTTAGCCAGAGAGATGTCATAAAAAATGGTGATTACCCCGATGATGGTACCAATAAAGCCTACCATAGGTGCAATCCGACCCACAATATTTAAAACATTTAATCCTTTTTCAAGCTTGTTGATTTCGTTTGACCCGCTTTTGTCCAACGCGGTGCGAATTTCCTGAACAGGCTGGCCAATGCGTGAGAGACCCTGTTCAAGCATGGAGCCTTCGGGTGTGTTCATGTTTCTGCACAAAAGAATCGCGTTGCTGATATTGCCACTGTGGATGGTTTCTCTTAAACTCGGAATAAGGTTTGGATTTTTTTTAGAGCCCTTGCCTATAACCAAAAGGCGTTCCACCATAATGTAAATGGATATGGCGAGTAATATTGCCAGCGGAATCATAATGGCCCAGGCTTTCATGAGCATATCCATCATGGAAATTTTAGTTTCGGTAATTCCTGTACCTGCAGTTTGAATGCCGGTGATACCGTTATGTAATGTATCGGCTGCCGTGGCTATAACGGTATTTGCCTGTAGAATAAAATGCAACATTGGAATAAATTTTAATTACGAAAGTAGTGCTTAAAGACACAGGTAATTTTGTTGCATAAAGGGATTTTAAACAGTGGTTTGTTTATTATAATAGAAGGGAGGTAAAAAGATACAGGATTATTTGTCGCGCTTTTGAATGCTCTCTGAAACGAAACTTTCCAGATGGGATTTTAACACCGCTTTATGAGAGGTTTTAATTCCATAGATAATAAAATCAGCTTTGTCATCGTCATTGTAAATAATTTTTAATCTTCCATTTTTAACATCTATTACCTTTTTAACATCTATAAAATATAGTGTGGAATTGTTAAAAAAACTTTGTTTTAACTCGAGTTTATCTTCAAAAAAAATGGCAAAAGGATTTAACAAAAGCCAGAGTGTTAAAAATGACATAATAACCGCGGGGATCATAACAATAAAGCCCCAGGGATTCATTCCTTTAAATAAAGAATACGTAAGCAACACTATACCAACGTTTAACACAATCCACAACAACAGAAGGAGCGGATTTCTTTCGATATTAACCAGGGGGATCTCGTCTTTTTCAGGCTTTTTCACAAATCAAAGTTAAAAATTAAAAAACTAAAAAGAGCATTAAATCCTTTAATTTTTTAAACTTGTACTTACGGTATTAATAATTATTTTTCATAAATTGTAACGTTTTAAGAGTTATACCGTTTAATAAGTTCACACACCCTTTTAATCAGTAAGAACATGATCTCACACACAAAATACTATGTTTCAGCAGTTTTACTTAGTTGCTGCTTATTAGGGAAAGCCCAGAATAACCCAATTTCCATTGGTTCGGATGATCCGATTGCCGCAATGCTTGACAGTTTATCAAACCAGAAAATGTTTGAAACAGCTTTTGCCAAGCCTGTATTTCCAAAAAATAATAAATACAAATTCACTCAGGACAGTATTCCGAAATACGATGACTATACCTACCAGGCCAGACTTGCGAAACTCGACGCCGTTTCACCTTTCGACCTTGTGTATAATGAACACGTAAAAGGTTTTATAAATTTATACGCCGTGCGCAAGCGCGAAAGCGTTAGCCGGATGATGGGTGTTGCACAACTTTATTATCCAATGTTTGAAGAGGTTTTTGACCGTTACAACATTCCCCTGGAACTTAAACATCTGGCCGTTATTGAAAGTGCGCTTATCCCTTACGCCAAATCGCGCGCCGGTGCTACCGGTCTATGGCAGTTCATGTATCCTACTGGAAAAATGTTCGGATTAAATGTTACATCGTATGTGGATGAACGTTGTAATCCCTATAAAGCCACCGTTGCGGCAGCTGAATATTTAAAAAGCCTATATGATATGTTTGGCGACTGGCAAATGGTTCTGGCAGCTTACAATGCAGGCCCGGGAACTATTACCAAAGCGATTCGAAGAAGCGGAGGCAAAAAGACGTATTGGGAAATAAGGCCATACTTACCTACAGAAACTCAAGGGTATGTTCCGGCATTTATTGCCGCAAATTATGTGATGAGTCATGGTCCTGAGCATAATATTTACCCTGCCTTACCTCGCAAAACTTATTTTGAGGTAGATACTGTAATTGTAAAAGAACAAATGAACTTCGATCAGCTATCTCAAGCCCTTGATGTATCAAAAGAAGAAATTCTTTATTTCAATCCACAGTACCGTAAAAATATTATTCCGGCCGGCGGCAACTCCATGTGCCTTCCTAAAAATAAAATCGGGATATTCTTAACCAACGAACAGGAAATTTACAATGCCATCAATGCCCAAAAACAGGAAGGTCAGCTTGTTGAAAATGTGGAAGAGATCAAACGCACACATACCGTGCGTTCAGGAGAAAAGCTTAGTATCATTGCCCGCAAATACGGCGTTACCATTGCAGATCTGAAAAGCTGGAACTACGTTGGCAAAAAAGGACTAAAGCCAGGCAAAAAATTAACCGTTTATGTTAGGGTAACAAAAACCGAACAAAGCAAACTTGAAATTAAATCTGAAAACGGATCCGATAAAAACATAGCATCGGTTAAAGACAAAGAAAATAAACAGCTTGCAAACAATAATTCATCTGCCTCCGATTATGTATATCATAAAGTGAAAAAAGGAGAAACTCTATATTCCATTTCCAAAAAATACGGGGTTTCTTCCAAAACACTTAAGGCTTTAAACAACATTGACGACAATGGGCTGAAGATGGGCCAAAGTTTAAAAGTGAAAGAAAAGCTTCAGTAATTTTCTATTTAAATTAGCCGCCAAAACACTTTATGATTACCCTCAGAGGTAATAAAATTGGTGTTTTGGCGGCTTCTTCTTTTACCAAAACTTTTATACAAAACAAATTCTTACTTTCTTAAATTTTATAAGAGATAAGCTTAACTTGCATCTTATTTGAATAATATGTGGGAGATGATTTTGAGAAAATTTTGGCTGATGCTTCTTGCGCTTACGACAACAGTTAGCGCGCAAATAACCCAAACAGTTAAAGGAAGAGTGGTTGACAAAGAATTAGGCACCGGTTTACCTGGCGCTGTTGTACAATTAAAAACTTCTTCGGAGAGCCAGATAACCACAGCGGATAATAATGGATATTTTAAATTACCTGATGTTCCGGTAGGAAGACAGTCTTTTTTATTTACTTATACCGGCTACAAAACGGTACCCTTAAATGACATTATTGTTACTTCGGGTAAGGAAATGGTTATGAATATTGAAATGGAAGAAAGTACCATCTCTATGGATGAAATTGAAATAAACGCTTTCAACGATACAGATGTGGTAAGTACCATGCAAGCAGTGAACGTGAAAGCCTTTAGCATTGAAGAAACCGAGCGCTATGCCGGCTCAAGAAATGATCCTGCACGGATGGCGCAAAATTTTGCCGGTGTCCAGGGAACTAACGATTCGCGGAATGATATTGTTGTACGCGGTAACAGTCCGGCAGGATTATTATGGCGAATGGAAGAAATAGACATACCAAATCCTAATCATTTTGCCGTGGCAGGCTCTGCAGGGGGACCGCAAAGCATTATCAACAACAAGTATCTTGCCAACAGCGAATTTTATACCGGCGCTTTTCCGGCTAATTACGGTAACGCGCTGGGAGGAGTGTTTGACCTGAAGTTACGCAACGGTAATAACGAAAAACATGAGCGCACATTTCAGTTTGGTGTGTTAGGTACAGAGTTGGCAATGGAGGGCCCATTAAGTAAAAAATCAGGCGCCAGCTATTTATTTACATACCGTTACTCCACTTTACAGTTATTCAGCGCGGTTAATTTTCACATCGGAACTAGTGCTGTGCCGGGGTATCAGGACATGGGTCTGCGTTTAAATTTTCCGACTCAAAAAGCCGGAGTATTTAGTTTCAGCAGTATTGGAGGCTTAAGTGATATTAAAATAATTTTAAGCAAAACACATTCGCGGCCAAAGGAACTTTACGGAGATCAGAATCGTGATCAGTACTTTGCTTCGAACATGGGTGTTGGAATATTGAACCATATAATATCATTGAACAGCCGTACCATCATGAAAACCAGTTTAGCGTATGGTGCGCAAGGTATTGATGTAGATCATTTTTTAATTCTGCGGAATAAAGATTATGTACCAAAAGATACGTTGCCTCATATTGTAGATTATACTTTTTATGAAGGAAAAACAACCCTTGCCTGGTACATCAAGAGTAAACTTAATCCTAAAAATAGTCTGAAGGCCGGATTTTTTGTTAATCGGTTTGATGTGGATTTTATTGACAAAGTAAAAATTAATTCTTTGTATGATACACTTGCGGCAACCATTGAAGCGAAACCGTTTAAAACCCGTATTAATTCAAAAGAAAGTTTTTACTTGTTACAGCCTTACGTAAGTTATGTACATAAATTTAATGAACGGCTAAGCATAAATGGCGGGGTTTTTAGCCAGTACCTGACCTTAAATAATCGCGCAAGCGTGGAACCCCGTTTAAGTTTAAAGTATCAGCTGAAAAAAAATCAGTCGCTTACATTCGCTTACGGCCTGCACAGCCAGATGCAAGCCACATATATTTATTTCGCTATTCCGGATAGCCTGGTTAATAACGGAGTTTTAATACCGAACACAAATAAAACACTTGCCAATAAGAATCTTGATTTTAGTAAAAGTCACCATTTTGTGGCGGGTTACGATATATTCGCAACAAAATATTTAAAATTTAAAACTGAACTCTATTATCAATACATCTGGAATGTACCCGTTTATTCAGTACCATCAAGTGTATCTTTATTAAACAGGGGCGCCACATTTAACCGTTTCTTTCCGATATACTCCATGCAGAATACAGGCACTGGCGAAAATTACGGTATAGATTTTACAGTAGAAAAATTATTTCACAATCATTATTTTTTCATGTACAGCGGAAGTTTATTTAACAGCACTTACACCGGAAGCAATGGTAAAACTGCCAATACTGATTTTAACGGCAATTACATGATGAATCTGTTAGGAGGCCTTGAATTTAATGTTGGGAAGAATAAAAAGAACATTTTAAGTTTTGGAACCAAGGCCACGTATGGTGGCGGCAAAAGGTATTCGCCTGTAAACATTGCAGCCAGTAATGCGATAATGGATGTGGTTGCACAGGATGATAAAGTAAACACCTTACAGTTTCCGGCTTATAACCGTTTAGATTTGAGGATCTCTTATAAAATTAACGGAAAAAAGATGGG